>CALIMB010000034.1 GCA_938028665.1 uncultured Thermomicrobium sp.
CGAGTAAGTCTTGTGCCGAAGGCACGCAGCACGGGCAGTAATCACCACGCCCTCCTCGAACAGGATGTGTATCCTTTGCCCCTCAGAAAGAAAAGGCGGCCAAGCCGTCAAACAAGACGACCGTCAGAAGCTGTACCTGTCACACTCGGCCTGACCACTCGCCGCGTCCGCTCGCGGCAAGAGTCGAGCTGCGGACCGACGCCCGCATCGAGTGCATCGCAACGGACACGAACGGAAGACCCTCCAGCGCCATCAACCTCGACCGAATAACCGGACACCGCCACTTCCAAGCCGCCGATGGCATCGTCCTGGCCGGTAAACGGAGTGGGCACTCCGCGAGTGCTCCTCCGCTCAGCATCGGGACGCTTCCCCAATGGCCTGTTCAATTCCAACGATCAGGTCGGCTGCAACGTGGATGCACTATGCCCTCGCACTCATCAAGATCCGGGTGGACGAGCTGCTCGATTCTCAGAAGGGAATCATCTCAGCCGCACTCATCTGTGAAGAGGTCGCCGAGACAGCCCCTCGGTGCAGTTTCGGCAATGGCCTGACCATCCACATCGCCTGCCTCAACGGCGCTCTCGGCTGCCAGAGCGGCAACGTGGCACCCTGGGGAGCGAAGCACCACGACCGGTTCTGCCAGCCCTTCGGCCACGGATTTTGCGCACTCATCGTCGGCGACGACCTGCCATGACTAGTCAACCGCTAGACCCTCTCCGCCGAAAAGGCCGATAGTTCGGGCATCCCCGCCCGACAGATCGAATACCCCCTCTACAAAAATGACCGCCGCCTCATTTGCTTCGGAATCGACCGGATACTTGAGCTGGCCCAGACCCGCAACGCCTTCGACGTTGTGGTGAACGACCCTGTCCGCCCAGGACAAAGCTACCCACCCCCAGCGTGCCACCTGCTTAGTCCATGCCCTATGGGGACCCGCCTCGACAACTCGGTCGTCACTAACTGGCACCAAACCTAGGACGTGCCTGACCGCTACATCATTGCCGGCAGCGTTCTACCGCCTAGCGAAGGCATGAACCCAACAAGCACCATTTCTGCTCTCGCCCTCGAGGCTGCCACCCACCCGCGCCACCGGTTCACAGAGGCCCCCCACACCACCGGGCCAAGCGACCGCGACCTCACCGGTTGAGTGCTCGCGCCCCTCCCCACCAGAGGCGCAGCTGCAACTGCGGATCTCCTCCCCTGCTCTCCGGGTTCAGGGTAATACGCCCCCGGGTCCGACCTTGTCACAAGCGCGCGAAAGTTGCCTTCGATCGCCCCGTGGACAGCCACAAGCTGAGAATCCCCCCGATCCACCTACTCACCTCACGAGGGACACAAAAAGATTCCTGCGCACCGCAGGAATCTTTTCCAGTATAAGACACAGTGATACTCGCGGTAGCGCCCAAGACCCAGCAGTTCCGCTAAGAAGGACCAACGAAGCGTCTCACGCAGTTTTATCAGGCAGATTGCTTTGTGCTTGCTCCGCTTGCTGCGCCTCTTGCGCTTCGCGAGCCGCCTGCCGGAACTCCCGGATACTCTGCCCGAGACCGCGCCCAATTTCCGGGAGCTTCCCCGCACCGAAAATGACCACAACAATGAAGAGGATGATCAGCAGCTCTTGCCATCCCAAGTTGGGCATGGTTTACCTTTACCTCCTCTGCTGTCACGGGCACACCCGCGCTAAGGCAATTGAACACCTGCTGCTCGCCTTTGGCAACCTCTCTACCCCGTGCTCATCCCGATGATACCGACAGCGTAGGCCACCACTTTGGATGCTCCGGAAGCGACTTCGCCGAGTTCAGTCTCAAGCCTGCTTGGGTCGTTACGTACCTACCATCGCCGCGGTCACGTCCGCGCCGGTGGCCCCTGCGCGAAATGACTCTGCCACTTTCCCTCCCGTCAACCAGGCAGTTCCGTAGCGACATCCACGATACTGCCGGCGTGATCATCGAATAGAGTCACCCCCCTACCGCAAGGAGCTCCTTGGCCTTCCATTCATAAGTGCGCCGATATCAATTTGCTACAGCCTCTGCACAACGCAAGCGTAGACTGATAACGGAAAGGAGTGAGTCTCGTGGAGCAGCGATCGTTGCCTGTACAAGTCGACATCCACTGCCATGTGTTACCTGGTCTCGATGACGGCGCGAGAGACCTTGATCAGGCGTTGGCGATGCTCCGCATTGCAGTCCAGGATGGAACTCGCATCCTGGTCGCCACTCCTCACGCTCGCCGCTGCGACGCGCACGCTGTTCGTGTAACTGCTGAACTCCTCCGTGAAAGAGCGGCCGAAGAGGAACTCGCACTTGAACTGGTTGTCGGTATGGAGGAGCAGCTCTTGCCCGACCTTCTGGAACGCTTGCAGGCCGGCGCCGCGCTACCTATTGGAAACACGCGATGGGTGCTCGTCGAACTTCCTGATTGGACAGAGTGGCCAGTGACCCTGCCCACACAACTCCACGAGCTTTGCTGTACTGGCTTTCGCCCGATTCTCGCTCATGTCGAACGCTACATCCCAATCCAACGTGAACCAGCACTCATCCTTGACGCCATCCAGGCCGGCGCGCTTCCTCAAATCAATGCCGACTCGCTCTTCGGACAGAACGGCTACGCTGCCCAACAGGCCGCTATCCGCTTAATTCGTGCCGGAGCAGCCAGTATCCTGGCGAGCGATGCCCACAGCCCCGATTGGCGAGCACCGCGCCTCAGGGGCGCTCTCGAGCGTATCGCGGCGCTCACGAGCCCCGAGACCGCCGAGCACTTGCGTAAGACCGCGCTCGCTATTGTGCAAGATCAGGATGTTCCGCCGCCGGATCCCGACCGGGAACTCCTGACTGCCCCACCAACATTGCTCGAGCGCGTGCGCACGTGGGTCGGCGTCTAGGGCGGCGGACATTGCGTCCGGCACAATCCCAACGCTGCGGCTACCGCTCGCGCTGCACGCTGTCCACTGGCAATGCAGTCGGGTACCCCAACTCCATCGTACGCCGCGCCAGCCAACGCCAGCGCAGGCCAGTGAGCGAGACGCTCTCGCAGTGACATGACTCGTGCTCGATGACCGACCAGATACTGTGGCAGTGCGCGTTCGTAGTCCGATACGACGGCATGGAGCGGTTCCGCTCGTACACCGGACAATGCGCGGAGTTCCCGAAGCGCCACTGCGACGAGCACTTCCGGGACGACATCCTCCATCGGCCAGCCGTGATTCCCCCGGAAGAAGACGCGCGCAAGCGCGAGATGTTCGGGTGCCCGCCCGGGGAACTTGTTTGTTACCCAGGTCACCGCTGAGACTGGACGGCCTTCCCGTGCCGGGACAAGAAAACCCCGGTTTCGCGCGACTGTTTCGAGTGCTGCACGCTCATAGACGAGTGTCACGGCTGCACTTGAGCGGTAAGGGATCGAACGGAGGAGTTCCGCCGCAGCTGGGTCCAGCTTCTTCAGTAACTCCACTGCATTCCACGCTGGAATGGCAAGAACAATGCCATCAACCTCGAGCTCCGTTCCATTGATGAACTCGATGGTGAAGCCTGTCTCCCGCGCTCGGATACCAGTGGCTGTGGCACCAAGTCGAACGTTTGTCCGCCGAAGGCTTGCCGCAATCGCCAGGACAAGCTGCTCCATCCCCCGACGCAGCGTCAGAAACGGCGAGCGCGGCAGAGAGGCCACCGGTTGCTCTTCGCATGCTGACTCCTGGGCGGTCAAGGCGTCTCTTCGGTGCGACCCCTGAACCGGGGCCTGTCTCCGTGAGAAGTCCTCCGACCCATGCTCCGTGGAGAACAGTTCGCCAGGCAATGACTTACCCGCTAGAGCATGCCTCCTAGCCCCACCGACAAGTGCGCGGAGAAGACTCCCGGCACGCAGCTCAAGTTCACGGAACTGCGGATAGGTGGCGAGCAGACTCAGTTGCTCGGGATCGCCAGCGTAGATTCCGGCGACCAACGGCTCGGCTACTCGCTCGGAGAACTCTCGCCCAAATCGACGTCGCACGAATGTCGCGAGTGATTCGTCCGCCTCGTCGTGGCGCGGTGGAACCAGAAACTCAGCCAGGACACGTAGCTTGCCCCACGGGGAAAGGAGCGGACTACTCAGGAGTGAACCGAGACGGGTGGGCACGAGCAGTGACAGACCCTCGGGCAAGGGCACAATTTGCCCGTGTCGCACAATGCCTACGCCAGCGTGATCAGATCGCAAACCGATCAAGTCATGCGCCAGCCCGAGTGCACACGCCAGTGTGGTCGCACTTGGCTTGGAAGCGACCCAAGAATCTGGGCCATGCTCAATCAGTACCTCACCCCAGCGTTCCGTCCGGACCCACCCGCCAAGCCGCGTGCTGGCCTCCACCAGCGTCACGCGCACTACCGAACTGAGGCGTTCCAGCTCCCACGCCGCAGCCAATCCAGTGATCCCACCTCCAATGACTGCGATCTCGACCTGGCTACTCATCATGTTCCGGCTCGTGCCTGCTGCAATGTTCGGCGCACTGTTGCAGCAATCGCCTGGCAGAGCAACGGATGGTCGTTGAGCATCGCTGGCCGATCCAGTCTCATCCCAAGTGATTCCGCGTACGTCCGGTGCGCAATATCGACATCGTAGAGTACTTCGACATGATCACAGACAAAGCCGATCGGGACGAGCAGCACCCGACGCACGCCAAATCTGGCCAGTTCGCCTAACGTCTCCTCGACAGTCGGACCGAGCCACGGCTCCTCACTTGCGCCTTGGCTCTGGAAGGCAAAGCGCCAGCGCTGGTTTGGGAAAGACGCCGCGACGAGCCGCACTGAGGTCAAGATCTCCTCTTGGTACGGATCACCCCAGCCCAGAATACGCGTCGGAAGGCTATGCGCCGTGAACAGGAGCACCGTGTCCTCACGTTCCCCTTCCGGTATGCGCTGCAGCCCCGCTTGAATCCGATCGACCCATGCGGCAATGAAGTCCGGTTCGTCTTTCCAGCTCTCGACAGCGTGCACCGGCAGGGTTGCACCCTGCTCCGCCAGTGCTTCCTCGAGTCGTGCCAGGTATGCCCCGACGCTCATCCGCGAGTAGTGCGGTGCCATAACCACAGCGATCAGACGATCGGCCCCGTCCCGCAGGATCTGCGGGACAATCTCCCGGATATAGGGATGCCAGTGCCGCATTCCGACGTACACCCGGTACGTCGCTCCGTCTTCTGCCGCCGTCTTCTGGAGAACACGCGCGACACCTTCCGCCTGCGCTCGCGTCAACTCAAGGATTGGTGAGCGACCACCAATAGCACGATAGCGGTTGGTCAGGTCTGCGAGGAGCTCGGCTGTGTACGGTCGACCGTGGCGGACATCGGTCAGATAGGCAGGAAGATCGTCCAAACTGTTCGGTCCACCATAAGCCATGAGCAAGACTGCCACTCGCTCCAGCATCATCACTGCGCTCCTTTCCGCGCTTCAGTCCTGGGGAGAGAAAGACCACTCGTGCACCAGCTCCACCAGATACGCGACTTGGTCAGGTGAGGTCTCTGGAAGGACACCATGCCCGAGGTTGAAAATGTGTCCAGGACGTCCACCAGCCCGCCGCAGAATGTCCTGCACCGCCCGATTGAGATCAGACCGCGGCGCCAGTAGCCATACCGGGTCGAGGTTCCCTTGGATCGCCCGGTTACCAATCAGCTGCCAGGCCCAGTCCAATTCGATCCGCCAATCCACCCCGATGACCTCCGCACCTGTGGCCGCGACCACATCGAGAAACCCTGCTGTTCCCGTGCTGAAGACAATGACCGGTACGCCTAGTGATTGAATTTCTCGGACAACCCGCTGCGTCCAGGGAAGGACTGCTTCTCGGTAGAGCGCTGGGGCGAGTGCTCCTGCCCAACTATCGAAGAGCTGGACTGCGTCGGCGCCGGCCACGACTTGCAGCCGCAAGTACCGGATGGTGAGGTCAGTGAGCTGTTGGAGCAGAAGCTCCCACTCCGTCCGATACCTGAGGAGGAACCGTTTGGTTTCCAGGAACTGGCGTGAGCTGCCGCCCTCGATTAAGTAACTCGCCAGAGTAAAAGGAGCACCGGCAAAACCGATCAGTGCAATCTCCGGAGGAAGCTCCTGGCGAACGATCCGGATCGCCTCAGCAACCGGTACGAGTTCTGTCTCATCCGGGTCGGGAAGCCGGGAGACGGTTATCGGATCACGCAGCGGTTGTCCAATCACCGGGCCATCGCCAGCGACAAAGGTCACCTCGATTCCGAGCGCCAGCAGCGGCAAGAGGATATCCGCAAAAACAATCGCTGCGTCGAGCGGGAAGCGGCGGAGCGGCTGTAGAGTAACCTCAGCAGCAAGTTCCGGGTGCCGACAGAGGTCAAGCAGGCTGTAGCGCTCACGCAGCGCACGATACTCTGGGAGGTATCGACCGGCCTGTCGCATCAGCCACACGGGCGTCTTGTCAGTCGGTTGACGACAACAGGCACGAAGAAATCGTGAATCTACCATTGTGTACTCCTCTTTCGCAGCTTCCCCACACACGATCTTCGTCACCACGCGCAAATGAAGACTCTCTCTAGGGTCGGATTCTACCACTCTGCGTGCCGTATCGCTGTCCTTGTCTCAAAATCCCGCCCCGTTAGCACCAATTGGCTATGTCTGACCGCTCACGCGCGTCCGAATCACGAGATAAGGCCAAGGAAGGAGAGTGTTGGATGGGCTCGGGAAAGACTGCTTCATTTCGGGAGCGCTGGGTCTCCGCGGGGATGAGCCTGGCAGGCGCGCTCCGCATTCATGATCGTAATCTGGCTCTGCGCCGAGAGTTCATCCGCCTGACACCTGCTGACATTGCCGTGCTGGCCAAGCTTGCCCCTTGGGGAGAACGCGTTGCTGATCAGATCGCGCATCGCTTCTACGACTATCAGTTCGCCTTTTCTGAGACACACCGATTCTTTGAACAGTTTGCACGCCGCAAGGGAATCACACTCTCCGAGTTGCGTCAGGGGTTGGAGCGTAAGCAGGCAACCTACTTCCGCATGATTTTTGCGGAAGCTGCACAGGGTGGTAACTTTGGCCCGGAATACTTCGCCATGCGCCTTCACATCGGCGCCGTGCACAACCGTATCAACCTTCCGCTGAAGTGGTACTTGGGTAGTTACGTGCTCTATTTCGATCTCGTTCGTGAGGAACTCCACCGTGCCTTCCGTTTTCGTCCACGCCTGCGAGCGCAGGCTGAACGCGCACTCTTCGTTGTTTTCATTTACGATATGCAGGCTATCGTTGAAGCGTTCTTCCTCGACTATCTCCACTCGGTCGGCCTCGACCTTGCTGCCATCCCGGTGCACGACAACCGCCAAGACTTAACCGACCAACATGGAGAATTGCGTCGCCGGCTGTCCGAAGCAATCAATACGCTCACCGGAAGCTGTAGCACTGCGGCGAACTTAAGTCGTTCACTCGCTCAAACGAGTGCTGATCTCGAACGAATCGCTGAAGCGATCGTCTCAGCCAATCATGACCTTGCTGCTACCAGTCACCGCAACCAGCAACTCGTCGACCGTGTTGCCGCTGCTCACCAACAGATTGGCCAGGCGGGAGCGAACATCGCGCGTGGAGCGGGGCAACAGGAAGTCGCCATTCGACAACTGTACGAGGCCATGGGCAAACTAGCCAGCCACTTAGAGGCCGTTGTCATGCAGGCCACTCGCGGCGCCGCAGACGGACACCGCGCCTTGCAAACCGCCGAGAGCGGAGGCCAGGTTGTCACTGCGACGCTGTCACAACTCCGAGCACTGGCCAGCGACATGCGCGAACTGGCCGAGCACGTGGAACAACTGACGACGCTCGCCGATGCGGTTGGCACGATGGGCCAAGCGATCGAGGCGATCGCGGAGCAAACCAATCTCTTAGCCCTCAATGCTGCCATTGAGGCAGCGCGGGCCGGTGAGGCCGGGAAGGGTTTTGCCGTCGTCGCCGAGGAGGTGCGCAAACTCGCTGAACGTGCCAAGCATGCGACAGGCGAGATCCTCAACTTGGTGGGGACGATCACTGCATCAGTCGCCCGCGCAGCGCACACCGCGCAACAGAGCGCCCAGCGAGCCGAACAAGGATTTGAGCTCGCTGGTAACGCCGAGCAAGCATTAACGCAGATCATTGAGCGAGCTCGGGCACTCGTTGAAGCCGTCACCGCGATCGATCAAGAAGGAGCACGAGTGCGTGACGCCGCACAGCGAGTCGAACAGCTCTTGGAGCTCGTGTCCGCCGTTACCCGTGACCACGCTGCAGCCGCTGAAGAACTCCAGACGACGATGCAGACTGTCCATGCACAGTGGCAAGAACTGGAGGGTCATTTGCGAGCAAATGTACTCCGCACAGAGCAACTGGCGAGTGAGGGTGATATGCTGCGCGAGGTTGCCCGCGAAACGGCCCGAATCGCCAAGCTCATCGAACAGCAATCAGTTACTCTCGCTCAAGCAGCGTCTGCCTTCTCCACCGAGGCTGAAGAGATGAGCAGCCACTACTCGGCGGCAAAGCAAGCCTTGGTCGCCGCCGAATAGATAGCCAGCCGTCGTGGGAACCCTTCGGTCCGGGATGACGTCTGTATGATCAGACAAGACGTCACAACCGGGAGGTTTCCGCCCATGGAGCCGAACGTGCGGCAGAAGCACGGGTTGACGCGCAAGCGAACAGTTCTTTCCACGCTAGCACTCTTGCTCATCCTCGCCTGTGCCCCCGCAGCTCCGCCGCCCACCCCAGAACCCACGCCAATCCCACATCCAACTGGCTCGGACGACCTTGTTCTGCGTATGGAGACAAGTGGCGGATTGACTGCTCCCTTCAGGTGGCCGACTGAACTCCCGCAACTCTCGGTCTACGGCGACGGCACCGTCGTTGCGCTCGGCCCGCAGATGACCATCTACCCACCGCCCGCGCTCCCCAACCTCCTGCAGAGTCGGATCAGTGAGGAAGGACTCCAGATCTTGCTCCGCGAAGCAGCCGCGGCCGGTCTCTGCGCTGGCGACGCCGATTATTCGCTGGAGGGAGTTTACGATGCTCCGACAACCTTCTTTACTGTCAATGCTGGAGGGCGTCTCTCCCGTGTTTCCGTCTATGCACTCGGTCTCGAAGACCCCAGTGATCCGCGACTTAGTCCCGAACAGCGTGCTGCCCGGCAACGACTCGCTGAGTTTGCTCGCAAAGCGCTCGACCTGAACTCCTGGCTTCCCCCGGAGACAGTGGTGGAACGGGACGTGCCCTTTGTCATCACCCGCCTTCAGGTCGTGGTTTTCCCGGCGGATGCACCAGAAGCCATTCGCCCTGAAGACGAACGACTCATAACAACCCGACCGTGGCCGCTTCCGACGCCACTGTCCGCATTTGGTGCACCAGCCCGGTGGTTCGGCGAAAGTGCCCGCTGCGGCATTGTTTCCAGCCGTCGCGAGCTCCCACTCCTCCTCGAGCACCTGCAGACAGCCAACCAGCTCACGCGTTGGATCAGTGAGGGGAGAAACTACGTTTTGTTCTTTCGCCCATTACTCCCGGACGAGAGGGGGTGTCAGCCCCCGCAACCGCACACGTGATTAGACAAAGCGCACGGTTAACGGCGGCTGCCCGTGAAGCTGGATGATAAAGATGTCTCCCTGCTCAGCCGGAATAGCACGTACAAGCGAGCCTGAGAGGACGATGTCACCGGGCTCAAGGGCAACACCAAACTCAGCAAGCTTGTTGGCGAGCCAAGCCACACACCGAGCCGGATGCCCCAGCGCGGCAGCACCAATACCCTCTGCTACCACTTCTCCGTTCTTGGAGAGGATCATGCCCAACGTCCGGAGATCCTCATGCAGGAGCGAACGACTCCATGGGCCAACCGTGAATGCGCCAAATGAGGCATCATCGGCAATCGTATCCGCTAGCTTGATTCGCCACGCTTCGATGCGGCTGTCGACGATTTCCACGGAGAGCGCCACGGCTTCTGTCGCCGCGAGAACCTGCTGCAACGTCACACCGGGCCCTTGCAATCGCCGGCCGATAAGGAACGCGATCTCCCCTTCGAGACGTGGCTGGATCAACAGATCGCGAGGCACTTCAACACGTCCGCCACTCGCGGGGAAGAAGCGCGATGCCCAGAGGCTACCATAGTCTGGCTCCCGCACCCCAAGCTGCTCCTGCATCGCCCGACTAGTGAGACCGATCTTCCGTCCGATAACTCGTTCGCCCGCAGCGATACGGAGCTCTGTCCACCGTGTCTGAATCGCATAGGCTTGCTCGGGAGTTAGTGGTCCCACCGTCTCCGTCAACGGTGGAATCGTCTGCCTGCTGACAAGAGCGGCCTCGAGTTGCCGGGCCAACACCTCAACATCCACTGTCACGACCTGCTCTGCCATCTCACGCCTCCAGCCGTACCAGAAGGAGGGCCCCACCTGGCCCCCGCAGTTCGAGTAGTCCCGGTTTTGCTGGCACCGCGGCAGCTGGCGACCCAAGGTAGATCACCTGACCGGAATGGAGCCCTCCCACGGCACGTGCCAGCCACGCGACGTGCTCAACAATCGGTTCCAGAGCAGCGATTGGTCCTGTCGCCACAAGCTCGCCGTTAAGCGAAAGAGTCAGGTCGCCTTCCGTGGGCCACGCAAGCGCACGATCACCCAAAAAGAACGCACCGCCCGATGCATTATCCGCTACGACGTCGGGCGCACTGAAGTGATAGTCCTTCCAGACACTATCCAAGAGATCGATTCCGAGGAAGACCGCGCCCACAGCTAACACTATCGCACCAGGCGAGGCATCAGGCGCCACCGGATCTCTTAGAACCACAGCGAGTTCGGGCTCAACACGTGGTTGGACAAATGCTCCGAGCGAAAGCTGCCCTTCACGGAGCATCCCTCGCGTCACCCGCCCGTAGATTGGGCTTGAAAGCCCCATCTGACGCTGCTTAGCAGGACTCACCAAGCCGAGCTTATAGCCGATCAGTTCCTGGCCAGCCATCGAGGCGGCTTGGACACGATAGGCGCCGGCCAGATCGACTCCGAGCGATTCCGCCAGCGGTGACAGCGGCTGGCGCGCACGCCGTGCGCTCACAATAGCATCCAAAAGTTTTTTCTCCGCCTCGCTGAGCATCGTCAGCCCACCCCTCCTTCTGCCCCTATCTGGGGCGGAGCAGCATCGCGCTCCGCCATCGTCATTGGGCCAACGCCCCACTCGTGACGACCCACCTCGTAAATGATGGTCCGGATCTCACCGATTGGGATATCGAAATGCCGTGCCGCCGCCTCACTGAGACGACGAATGAGTTCAGCCTTCTGCTCTGGTGTCCGGCCTTCTAGCATTGTCACCTTGAGAACGAGCATCCTCGCACCTCGGTCAGAGCGCTCCAAGGAGAAAGGCACGGATGAGCGCGTTGAAACTGTCACGCTTCTCGATCTGCACCCAATGGCTGCACTGGCCAAAGACGTGAAGCTGTACCTGCGGCAATCGCGGCAGGAGCCAAAGACTCGTATCCAGCGGAACCACCACATCGTCGCGCCCGTGCACCAGCAGGATTGCTCGATCCATCGCTCTGTACGCTTCTTCTGGGAGCACAAGCGCATCGAGGTGCTGCTGCCGTGGTGCTGGGAACATCGCCTCGTAGCTCCGGCGCACGACCGGATCAAGCGCTGCCTGCAACCGGTCATGAGCGATCGCGTCGAGATCGCCTCCGACACTGGCCGGATCGAAGACAAACCACCGTATGATCTGGGCCAGCCGCGCAGCGGTCGGTTCCTCGTAGAAGCCCCAAGCAACATCAAGCTGGAACGTCAAGCGGTGCGGTGCCCCCACTGTCCCCATGAGCACCACTCGCTCGAACCGCTCTGGGTGGCGATGCAGGAGGTGAAGAGCAAGTGCGCCCCCCATCGAGTTGCCAACCACGTGCGCCCGTTCGAGGCCCAGGTGATCCATGAGTGCGATCACCTGCTCGACCCACAGATCCATCCACGCCCGTGCCCCTACGGGGGGCGGATCAGGGTGGCCGCTACGGGCAAATCCCCAGAGATCGGGAGCAAGACAGTCGAACTGGTCGGCCAGCGCTGGCACAGCGAAGCGCCAATTCGCCCAAGCCGTCACCCCCGGCCCTGAACCGTGAAGGAAGATGACTGGATACCCCTGACCAGCTCGGTAGAGCCGCGTCGGCAGGCGCCCCGCGTGGACAACAAACTCGCTGACCGTCACGAGCCGCTCCTCTTCCCTGCCACGACCGACTGACGACCAACTGGTGGGACGGTAAGAGTTAGCCGCGCCATTATCAGGTATCACATCAGGCCCCAAATGAAACTTTCGTGCCGCATTGGAGTGCTGACCCGAGACAAACCTCAGAATGCGTATAGCTATAGACTTCTCTATATACTCCCATTCATGAATGATCGAAGAAGCCAAAGGAACTGCTCACGCTTTTCCATTTGCACCCAGTGACCACACCGAGAGAACACATGTAGTTGCGCACGAGGTAATCTCTGGAGCAACCATAGACTGGTTTCGAGCGGCACGACGACATCATCACGACCATGCACAAGTAGCACGGGGTGTTCAATCGTTCGAAGGGCCTGCTCAGGCAGAAGAACGTCGTCGATATTGCGTTGCCTTGGCGGAGGGAACATCGCCTCATAACTCCGTCTCACAGCTGGATCCAATGCCGCTTGCAAGCGATCTCGAGCAATCGCTTCCAAATCGCCCTCAATAGTCGCCGGATCATAGACAAACCAGCGCATAATTTCCGCCAACCGCTCAGCAGTAGGGTTGTCGTAAAACCCCCACGCCATTTCGAGTTGGCGCGTAATACGATAGGGAGCCGCACCCGTGCCCATTAGCACAACTTTCCCAAAGCGCTCACCATGTCGATGAATTAGGTGTAATGCCACGATCCCACCCCGGGAGTTCCCGACCAGATGAGCTCGTTCGATTTCTAAGTGATTCATGAGACCGATGATTTGTTCTATCCATAAGTCTAACCAAGCTCGGGCACCCACTGGTGGTGGATCAGGGTGGCCACTACGCGCGAATCCCCACAACTCCGGTGCAATGCAGTCATATTGATCGGCTAGTGCCGTGAGCGTAAAGCGCCAATTCGCCCAGGCCGTGACCCCTGGGCCAGAACCGTGAAGGAAGATAATCGACTCCCCGTGCCCAGCACGATAAAGATGCGTCGGTAGTTTCCCCGCCTCTACAATCAGATCAGTCACTTCCATTCCTCTTGCCCCCTTCTGGAAGCTGATCACCTATCACCACCACCACATGCTGGTATCGTGCAGCTGGACCTCGAGACAGCGGAAGTCACCACCGAAGAAGACGAGCGGTTCCCTATCCCAGTAATCCAACCAGCGAACCCGCCCCAGGACCAGCGTGTGATCACCGGCTGGTACCCGTTCCCAGACATCGCAAACGATCTGGGCCACAGCGCCTTCCAGTAACGGCACACCTTCTACCCATCGGAAGACGGGCTCATAGCCCGCTTGTGGCCTCCCAGCAAAATGCCGCGCGGCAATCTCCTGATCGCGGGCCAGGATGCTCACTCCATACCTGCTTGCCTCTGTCAAGTAGGCGTGCATGCGTGCCCGTCGGTCAACCGAGACTAACACCAGTGGCGGATCGAGTGAGACGGAGAGGAATGCGTTCGCCGTCATCCCATGCGGCCCTTCCGGCCGTGCCACCGTCACCACGGTCACGCCGGTAGCAAATCGCCCCAACGTACGCCGGAAGTGCCGTGGATCGATGGTAGGAACGTCTTCCTTAGTCAGCTGGTCGCTCGATGGCTGCTGGTTCACGTGCATCACCTACTCCTCCTGCCGCACGCTTGGCACGAACGATGTCAAGTGCCACATCAAGGATCCAGTCCTCTTGCCCCGCAACCGCCTGCCGCCGCCCGAGCTCCACAAGGATCTCGCGCGGATCGAGCCCGAACTCCGCTGCGATATGCCGAGCGTGCAAGAGGAACGTCGAGTACACCCCTGCATACCCGATGGTGATGGCATCACGATCGGGTATGGGCTGATACGGCATAATCGGTGCAACAATGTACTCTGCAGCATCCATCAGCTTGAACACATCAAGCCCCGGGTTCAGGCCCATCTTGTCCAAAACCGCCGCGATCAGCTCGGTCGGTGCGTTTCCTGCCCCAGCTCCCAGCCCACGGAGACAGCCGTCAACTTGATCGGCACCCTCTTCAATGGCTGCCAAGGTATTGCCAATGGCAAGCCCAAGGTTGTTGTGGGCGTGAAAGCCAACCTGGATCGATAACCGCTCCTTGAGCGCCGCCACCCGCCGTCGCACATCGTCCGGTAGCATCGCACCGGCTGAGTCGACAATATAGACACAGTCGGCCCCGTAAGACTCCATCAACGCTGCCTGTTCTGCGAGGAACTCCGGCGGGCGCATGTGAGCCATCATGAGAAAACCGACCGTCTCTAACCCCATGTCCTTCGCCATGCCGAAGTGCTGCTCGGAGATATCTGCCTCGGTGCACTGCGTCGCGATGCGCACGACCGTGATGCCACGCTCGATCGCTGCCGCGAGTTCCTTCCGTGTCCCAATTCCTGGCAAGAGGAGCGCAGCGATCTTGGCACGCTTCGCCGCCTTCGCTGCTTCTTCGATGAGCTCAAGCTCACTCGTCCCGGAGAACCCGTACTGGATCGAACTCCCACCCAAGCCATCGCCATGCGTTACCTCGATGACCGGTACCCCCGCTTCGTCCAGCGCGGAGACGATCGCCCGTACCTGCTCCCGAGTGAACTGGTGGCGCATAGCATGGGAACCATCTCGCAGGGTAGTGTCAGTGACGCGCGGTGGTTTCAGCGTCCTCATGCTGCCACCTCCTGCCGGATTCCAAGCAGGTGTTGCGCAAAGAGCTCACCCACACGCCAAGCTGCCGCCGTCATGATGTCCAGGTTCCCCGCGTAGGGCGGGAGAAAGTCTCCTGCCCCTTCGACTTCGAGGAGCATGGCCATAACCGTCCGTTCACCCCATGGTGTGCGGCGCCGATCAAACACCGGGGCGTCCTTCAGGCGGTACCCTGGAACATACTGTTGCACTTCTGCAACCATCTGGTCGACTGAGGCGACAATGGCGGCCTCGTCATATTCCTCGATTGCCGGAATCACATAGACTGTGTTGCGCATGATGATTGGCGGCTCGGCGGGATTGAGGATAATGATCGCCTTCCCGCGTTCCGCTCCTCCGATCGCCTCCAGACCGTGGGCGGTCGTGAAGGTAAACTCATCGATGTTCTGCCGCGTTCCCGGTCCTGCCGAGCGGCTGGCTACAGTTGAAACGATCTCGGCATATTGCACTGGCACGACGCGGCGCACCGCGTAGACCAGCGGAATCGTGGCCTGACCGCCACACGTGATTAAGTTCACGTTGTCCTTGTCGAGGTGTGCCCCAAGATTGACTGGAGGCACCACGTACGGTCCCCGCGCTGCGGGAGTGAGATCGATCGCGATCTTGCCCGCTTCCCGCAACATTTTGGCATGCCGCACGTGCGCTTTCGCACTCGTTGCATCAAAGACGATGCGGATATCTGGGTTGTCAAGGATCGCCGTGATCCCCTCGTAGCTCGTTGGAATGCCGAGCCTCTTTGCTCGTGCAAGACCTTCCGACTGCGGATCGATCCCGGCAAACATGGCAAGCTCCATGTGGCCGGGATTTCGCAACAGCTTGTACATCAAGTCCGTACCGATGTTGCCAGTCCCGAGGATCGCGACTTTGACTGTCTGCTGCTCCCCCATACCCAGTCCTCCTGGTAGTACCCGAGTTCCTCTGAGACCCGCCGTGCCGCATCAACGATCGCGGTAGTCAACCGCTGCTGGTTCGGATAGAAGCGATAGGCTGGCACTGAGAGGCTCATGGCCGCGATCACCTGCCCGCTCTCGTCCCGGATCGGCGCAGCAGCGCAACACAGCCCCACCATCACTTCTTCCTGGTCGTAGGCAAAGCCCTGCTGCCGCACCCGCTCCAGCTCCTGGCGGAGCTGCTCAACCGTCGTGATCGTGTTGGGTGTGAAGCTCACAAGCCCGTTTGTTTCAACGATCCGCAGCACGTTCTCCCAGGGCTGATGCGCGAGCAGTACTTTCCCAACCCCCGAACAGTGAGCTGGTAAGCGCTTGCCGACTCCCGAGAGCACAATCTCCAAGGCGCGGTCGCCTTGAAGCTTCTCCACGTAAAGCACCTGACCATCTACTAGGACCGCCAGGTGCGTCGTCTCTCCCCAGCCAGCGACCAGTCGTTCCATAATCGGGCGAGCCGCTCTCAAGAGCGAGCTGGAGTCAAGCAACGTCTGACTAAGCTCGAACAGCGTCCAACCGAGGCGATATCGTCCGGTCCCGGTACGCTGAAGCAGCCCCTCAGCTGCGAGCGTCCGGAGCAGCGCATGCGCCCCAGACTTGGGGATGTCTAAAGTAGCGGCAACCTCACTGACACCCCATTCGGGTTGTTGCGGCGTAAACAAACGAAGAACGCTGGCTGCCTTTCGAACAGTTTGGAGCATCGTACCCCCTTTCTCCAATATACGAAACGTGTTTCCGGCAACCAAGCGAGGTGTTTCGGATAACCGAACACAAGAGCCGGAACATCGCCACGCGGGAAAGGCGAGCATTGTTCAGTATACCTGAACAGCCTACTTGACGTACCTTGACCTTTACCACGTAGAATGTTGGCAAAGGTCCGATGATCTGAGTTGGTCTGTGGGCTTTAGGAGTCGATGATTTCGTTCGGTCTCTAGACCACAGCAAGGGGTAGCTGGCTTAATACCTGAAATATCGCAGGGCAACCCCGCTGCCGGGCAGGAGTGCTATTATCCTGCAGCACCGGGAAAGGCTTGAATGAGCCCGATTGCCCGCTGTTCACAGGTGCATCCGAGGAGGTCGAGATGTCATGCGAGGTTGCTGATTTTCCCCCGTATTTTCCCCTCCTTGGAAGACTGCAGCAATCGATCGACATGAATATTCAGGGTATTCGTAGTTATCGGTTCTGGGAGCTACCAAGGGATCACTATCCTTCGTCTAGCTCGTGCCCCTTGATGGACCATTTCTATATAGGGAGTATTAGGACGACGCCGATAGGTTTCCGTCTACTCTTCACCTTGTCATCTTCTCCTCGGGGGGCTTACGCTTTCTCAGTGCACCTTCGAGCAATTCGTTCCACGAGAGTACCGACTGTACATTTTGAGCCATGCAGGCGAAACACCTTTTTCGTCAACCATTTCCACTGCCCTCGAGAGCCTCAATCGTGGCACCACACGCTGACAAGTGTGCTCAAAACTGAAGCGCAGGTGTTGACCAAAGATTGATGCGGTTAACCACCGGCATGGCCGACCGGAAACAGCCATGGCGAGAGGGATGCTAAGGATACGTACAGAACCTACAAAGCAACAACGAGGGGCTGTCAGTGGGCACTTACTGGCGCTCCTGTATCGGCTTCATCTTCCGACAATTCTCGTTGGTCTACTACTGATCGCCGCGTGGGCGCAGCTAGCTGCACAAACAAGCCCCTACGTTCTCCCTGCCCCGACGAAAGTCGGCGAGACTCTGGTTAAGCTTCTCCTAGAGGGGACAGTTTGGCTCCATGTTGGGGCAACGCTCTATAGGGTCACTACCGGGTTCTTCTTTGGGTTCGTGATAGCTCTCGTAATTGGCCTGCTTGCCAGCTCTCGTCAGGTAGCACGGGTGGTGGTACGGGACTTTAATGCAGTACTGAACGCAACGTCTGTCTTCGTCTGGATCGTGTTAGCGTTGATCTGGTTCGGACTAACAGACCGGGCACCGATCTTTACTACGTTGATGATCACCACACCGGTACTCCTGAGTAACGTTTTGGAGGGGATTGACAATTTAGACCGCAAGCTTTTAGAGATGGCGAGGGTCTATCGCCTGGGGCCGGTTTCGATGTTTATCCACGTTACTGTACCATCCTTAGTACCGTTCCTTTTTGCTGGCTCACGCGTTGCGTTTGCCTTGGGATTGCGCGTTTCAGTCGTTGCCGAGATTTTTGGTGTGTCCACTGGAGTTGGATACATGATGAACTACGCCCGGGACACACTCCGTACCGATGGGGTCTTCGCCTGGGCAGTTATATTGATCGTGATGATGCTGTTGCTGGACAACCTATTGTTTGCACCGCTGGCACGGTGGCTCGCACGATGGAGGTGAGTCCATGGCTGATTCGGTCTTCTAGTGAAGTATTCGCGAGAGTCGGGTGATGGCTCTGTGCATGGACGACACCGGGAAGGAGGAGATGGTATGAGGCGCTTGACACGACGGTCGTTACTCTTAGGAGCTATTTCGGGAACTGTCAGCTCATGGTTGCTGACTGCCTGTCAGCCCGCGGGACAGCAAGCCACGCCGACTGCAGCGCCCCAGCCGACTCCGGCGACAGCTGCCCAGCCCTCACCAACACCAACCGCCGCGGCCGTAGCTCCGAGTCCGACTCCTATTCCTAGCCCGACGGCTCTGCCGCAGCGCCCGGCCACAACGTTCCGATTCTCATACCTCCGGTTTGCAATTGCTGGTTGTGGTGCAATTGACGAGCTCGGTCTTCTCAAATCGCGTGGCTGGAACGTTGAGTTTGTCCGGGTCGATCAAACTCCAGCCCTGGTGAACGCGTTCGTCTCAGGGCAGGCACAGATCAGTGACATGGCTACCGCAGTGGCAGGCCAATTGTTTGAACAAGGTGTACCACTTAAAGTGTTCTGTGCTGCCAGCGGTCCGATCGGTGCTATTCTCGTCCACAAAGATTCAACAATTAACTCGATACCCGAACTTCGTGGGAGGAAGCTCGGCGGCATTCCTGGAACTAATACCATGCAAGATACAAATGCGATGGTTCGCAAGCTCTTTAACTTCGATCTTATTACCGATACAGAATTTGTTCAAGCTTCGTCTGCACCTGATGCCGCCAATCTTCTCATAAACAAGAATGTTGAGGCTCTTGTGATCTGGCAGCCCACCGTCGCTAATTTGGTCGTGAACGGTCACGCACGGATCCTGGCTACCCAGTGGGATTTGTGGAAGCAAGTGTCTGGCCGTACTGCACCACCGGTACACATCCTCTATTACGCAACACCAGCCCTGACCGTAGAACACCCCGACCTCCTGCGCGACATTGTGGCCGCACAAAAGGAAGTTGCGGAACTCTGGCAGAAGGGAGACGACAAGTTCGTCAATGCATACGCCCGGGTAACTGGTCTTCCGCCAGAAGTTATCCGCTCCGCTATGTCCTTCCAAGTTCCCATGTGGGGGCTGAGCAAAGATCTCCAAGACACGATACTCGAACAACTTCGCTTCAACCGGGAAGCAGGCGTATGGCTCAAGAGTGATATCTGGCTTGAACCGGAAAAGGTGCGTTCTGAGTTCTTCTGGGCACCCGAGTGATGTGTAGTGGATCCATACATAGAGAGGCTTTAGGACCAGTCCATGCTACCAGCCGCGTCCCTGACAAGGACAGGAACCGTATATTCCTTCAAACTTGAACTTCCTGTCCCATCAGCTTGCTTTGCTCGCCGCTGTTAATCTTAGCGAGCACGCGGAGGTACTTGCATGCCAATCATGGGAAGTCAACCCGCGCTCGAGATTCGCGGGCTTCGCAAAGCGTATCTCCTGCCGGTGATTGACGACATAACCCTCCGGGTTGCTGACGGTGAGTTCGTCTGCCTCCTCGGCCCGAATGGCTGCGGGAAGAGCACGCTACTGCGGATTATTGCAGGCCTGGAAGGGTTTGATGATGGAGAGATTCTTTTGCACGGATCCCCTCTCCAGGGAGTCAGCAGCAACGCCCATCGGATCGGCTTTGTGTTCCAGGATCCTCGGCTCTTACCTTGGCGAACGATCGCCGATAATGTGGCTTTAGCAGTGCACCACGTGAACCGAATCCCTTATAGGGAAGCGAAGACGATCGCCCAGCGCTACCTCCAGTTGGTGGGACTCGCCGGCTTTGAGCAGTACTTCCCCAACCATCTCTCAGGGGGCATGCAGCAGCGAGCCTCTATAGCTCGGGCGCTGGCCGTGGAACCGGAACTCCTTCTTATGGACGAGCCCTTCAGTGCACTCGATCCGGAGAATCGCCGCATTCTCCAGGATGAGCTCCGCCGAATCTGGCAAAAGACCGGTGTAACGATTCTTTTTGTGACTCATAGTGTTGACGAGGCACTGCGACTCGCAACACGCCTCGTGGTTCTCGCTGCCCGACCCACGCGCATTCTGCTTGACGTCGAGACAGTCAGTGTTACCAACCTGGATACATTTAAAGACCATGTACTATCCTTGTTCTCAGAGCAAGTGCGGCTCCAGGATCAGTCTTCTCGACATACCGTATGAGTACATTCTCTAGGGCAGGCATGACTTGTTTTTGTAATGCCTTACACGCTGTGGCACTCCTAGCTGTTAGTACAAGAAGCAGCGTCCGTTCTCGCAGCCGTCCCAAGCCTCTCTCGGAAAACCTTCGAAACATGACAACTTTTGGCGGTGGTGCGACCGTTCCTAGCGCACCCGCTACCTATTGCCTCCTCATACCACTGTGTCCAGTTGAAGCTTCTGCTCAACGCACTTCCCCATCTCTCCAGGATCATATCGGCAACAAGGAGATCCGAGATCCCTCCGCCCCGGCCTCTGGCTATCTCGATGTCTACCTTAAAACATATCCACAATCGGTCTGTCTCCAAAGCTCCAAGCTTGACGGCTGCATAGTCGCTCGAACTACAACTCGCACGGGACGCCTCGAGTCGCGACTCAAACGCTGAGGGTTCCCAGGTGGGTGTTCACGATACACGAACAACAACCTTGCCACCCCACGCCGCTCCCGGCTAACATCCAAATCAGGTCGGCACTGAGGAAAGTCACACTCGTCACACTCGCTTTGATTGGGGGTAACAACAATGACGCCACAGGTGGTGACACGACCACTCACGGGTGCGGAGTATTTGGAGTCGTTACGTGACGGCCGCGAGGTTTACGTCTACGGTGAGCGTGTTAAAGACGTAACCACACACCCTGCATTTCGCAATGCAGCGCGCACAGTGGCACACCTCTATGATTCACTTCATGACCCTACCATGCGAGAGGTGCTGACCGTTCCAACTGACACGGGTAATCAGGGTTTTACGCACGCCTTCTTTCGCGCCACACGCTCAATAGAGGACCTTGTACGCGCCCGCGACGCTATCGCTGCCTGGGCAAGGTTAACTTATGGATGGTTTGCTCGCAGTCCTGACTATAAGGCTTCCTTCATAGGTACACTGGGCGCCAACGCCCACTTCTATGAACCTTTCTCAGAAAATGCTCGCCGCTGGTACAAGCTGGGGCAGGAGCGCGTTCTCTTCTGGAATCATGCGATTGTCAACCCACCCATCGACCGCCACCGCCCTCCGCATGAAGTTAGCGATGTTTACGTTCACGTTGAGCGTGAAACGGATGGGGGAATTTACGTCTCTGGTGCGAAAGTCGTCGCGACAGGATCCGTCCTGACTCACCATAACTTTCTCGCGCATTATGGTCCACTACCAATTAAGGACAAACGATTTGCACTCATTTTCACAGCACCTATCAATGCCCCTGGTCTCAAACTCTTGAGCCGTCCCAGTTATGAATATACTGCTGCAGTCATGGGTAGCCCATGGGATTATCCACTCTCCAGTCGCTTTGATGAAAATGATGCGATTCTTGTCTTTGATAACGTTTTCGTTCCATGGGAGAATGTCTTCGTTTATGGCGACGTCGACAAAGTGAACTCGTTCTTTGAGTGGTCTGGATTCGTCTGGCGTGCCCAACTCCACGGCTGCACTCGGCTCGCGGTCAAGCTCGATTTTTTGTCGGGCATCTTGCTTAAGGCTATCGCGGCCACTGGGACGAAGGAGTTTCGAGGGGTCCAGGCACTCGTCGGTGAGGTCATTGTCTGGCGCAACCTTTTCTGGGCACTAACGGATGCTATGTGTCGGAATCCAGTCCAGTGGACTGACGGCTACGTTCTACCCAACCGCGAGTATGCTACGTGTTATCGCGTACTTGCTCCGACCGCCTGGTCACGCATCCGACAAATTATCTTGGATGTTGTCGCAAGCGGTTTGATCTATCTGCCGAGTCACGCCCTGGACTTCAAGAATCCCCTTGAGCAAAAGTATCTCGAAACTTACGTCCGTGGCACTGGGGGCATCAATGCCTATGACCGCGTCAAACTGATGAAACTTCTCTATGACGCTACACTCAGTGAGTTTGCTGGCCGACACGAGCTTTACGAACGTAATCATGCAGGTAACCATGAAAATATTCGTCTGGAAACACTTCGGCTCGTCGAAGAGCTCGGCATAGCCGATCGGATGCGGGACTTGGCCGAGCAATGCATGGCTGAGTATGACCTCAACGGTTGGGTGGTTCCACATCTGATCAACAACGACGACGTGAGCTGGGTCATCCGGCGCTTTGTCGAACAGCAGGAAGGAAAATTCTCGCCCTAGGTCACGAGGTGGGGGTACATACCTTTCACAAGGTAGGTGTCGGTCACGTCTCAATTGTGGGCAAGGAGAGCGCTCGAGCATGTGATAGACTGCTCACGCGTTTTGATCCCGTGCATTCAAGAACATTCTCGAGCGGACGGCGCTATTCCACAGCACAATCGGTTGGGTTAGTCACCGACGAAAGAAATAGCACCACCGGAGCGGACGACCCGACATGTGGGGGTGGTAACGACGGGGGCAAAGCTATGACCAGTCACGACAATCGTGAGCCGATCTTTGACGTCGCTCAGCTGGCACATGTCGAAATTTATACACCCGATCTCGACGGAACACTCTGGTTTTTCAAAGAATTGCTAGGCCTCGAGGAGACCGAGCGTCACGGTGATTCGGTTTATCTCCGTGCTTACGAAGACTGGTACCATCATACTCTCAAAGTGACCAAGCGCGACAAGCCCGGTCTTGGCCACGTCGCGTGGCGTACCACCTCGCCACAGGCACTCGAGCGACGCGTTAGGGCTATCGAGGAAACAGGTCTCGGCCAGGGATGGATCGACGGCGACCGCGGCCACGGTCCAGCCTATCGCTTCTCCACGCCTGACGGCCATCCGATGGAGCTGCTCTGGGACGTCCAATACTATCTTCCACCTGCCGAAGCCAAGACAAAACTTCTCAACCGACCCCAGCGACGACCGCTGCGCGGGGTACCTGTTCGCCGCCTTGATCATGTCAACCTGCTCGCACAGAACGTGACCCGTAATAAAGAATTTCTGATGAATGTGCTCGGCTTTCGCCTACGGGAACACATCGTTTTGAATGATGGTCGTGAATTTGCAGTCTGGCTCTCCGTCAGCCCCCTTGTCCACGAGATCGCATTCGGACCCGATCTCGCAGGAGGACAGGGTCGGCTGCATCACATCTGTTTTTGGTATGGTTCCGTTCAACATCTCCTAGATATTGCCGACATTTTCACTGAAGTCGGTATCCACATCGATGCCGGACCAGGCAAGCACGGAATCTCCCAAGCGTATTTCCTCTACGCCCGCGAGCCCGGAGGGAATCGCGTGGAACTTTTCGGTGACACGGGTTATCTCATTTTTGACCCCGCTTGGACACCAATTACTTGGACCGAAGAAGATCTTGTCAAAGGACGCGTGTGGTTCGGAGGACCGTATCCTCCCGACTTTAATATTTATGGCACACCACCGGTTGATCAATAAGAGACTCATGTTAGCTAGTATCACTGGTCTACCTGTAGTATGGACAGAGCGCTCTCACTCCTGATCTTTCTCTCGTTGATTGAGGTACATCTGCCATATCACCAGTTCACTGGTCTTGCCGATTGCCAGCGTCCTAGACTCCCAGATCGCACAATTGCTCCACTGATGGTTCACAGTAACGCACCCTTGAGCCTTGTAAAAGACTCAGGCGGCACCGACCTTGGCTTCGCCTGATTGGGGCTCATCCACCACACTACGGTCACGCTCCACACACGGGCCTCCAGCGTACGCCTCCACCGCAGGTCCATGCACAGTGACACCCCGGTCGCTGTCCCACCGTGACAGCCTTATTCCCGCTCCTCACACTAAGACATGTTTGGGGCGGTTTTCCCGCCCCTGGCAACTACGGACACTCGCACCTCCATCACTATCCGTACAGCCACTCGTTATACAGCTCGCTCATGGAGCATCCCTATACCCTCTCCCGAGCAACCTCATAGTGCACATTTCGGGCCTCGAAGAAATTCACAATTTCCGGCACATCAACCTGCGCCGTCATCCAACGCAGCGGATTCGGATTCCCAAAAGCGGGAGCCAATCCCAGCTCCTCAAGTCGACGGTCAGCAATGTACCGGACATAGCCATTGAGCGACTCGCTGTCGATCCCA
>CALIMB010000035.1 GCA_938028665.1 uncultured Thermomicrobium sp.
ATCACAAAGATTCCGCCCGGCAGGAGCGCTTCCACAAAACGGTGAACAAGCTCGTGGCGATGCTCGGCGGTAAAGTACATGAGCGTGTTTCGGCAGAAGATCACAGCAAAGGGCCCCGCCGGTACTCGTTCAACCAGATTGACCTGTTCAAACCGCACGTGCCGGCGAATCGTCTCCCGCACACACCACAGCTCACCGCGCTGTTCCACATGGGGGCGGGCTCGCTCCATCCCTTGGTCACGGAACGACCACTGCCGATAGCACGCTTGTTGTGCCCGTTCCAGTGCCTCACCATCAAAGTCGACACCCAACACCTCAAAGGAATGCCCCAGTGGGCCCAGGACTTCTGCCGCCGTCATCGCCAGCGAATAGGCCTCCTCGCCACTGGAGCAGCCCGCAGAAAGGATCCGCACTGGTCGCTGCAACACTGCAAGGTCAGGCAGGAGCTCGCGAAGCGCATCAAAGTGCTTTGGCTCGCGGAAGAAGTACGTCTCGTTGATCGTCAACCCGCGGCAGATGGCTTCCAATACCGACTGCTCGCCGCGGAGAGCCCGCTGCAGAAACTGCTCAACACTTGCGGCACCTGCCCGCTTGGCCTCTTGCTGCACTACGCGTGCCAGGCGTTGCCAGAGAAGCTCAGTTGGGCTAAAGCCGAGACATGGGAAAACTTTCTCGCCAACTCGGCGCAAAAGTTCATCTGTCTCCATTGCTTCCCTCACTCGACCGTTCTCCTAAAGGAGATATCGACCCACCGCAGCATTATCTGCAATCACGGAGCGGCCTCTGTGCTCGACCCAATCGTCCCAGATCAGTCTCACCGTTGGTCCTAGAACATAAGCTCCAAAAGAAACGTGTGACACCCCACGCGTCAGATGTGCTCCTCACGTCCTAAAGTTTCTCGGCAAAGAAGATCTCGTGCGGAAATCGTGTACTCTACCTGTTTCTCTCTGGACACTACAACTACTAGAGGCCAGGGATACCAACTGATACCCTATTGATCCACACCATGACACACTTGGAGCTCATCCGCTCCTATGGCGCACCCGCACCAGGTGAGCAAGTTGGAATTCCTGCCATGCGAGCGCGATGTCTATCCCTTGAAGGCTCGGCAAAGGCTGCGCGCTGCCGAGGCGTACCACGAGTTCCGCACTCGGCTGTCGGAACATCGTGGCTGTGGTGTGGACCCCTGAACCGGGCCAACGGTAAGCCGCTTCGTCTCCACGTGCACTCCCGCTGCCGCAGCCGCTGACTGGGTTAGCCAGGCCGTGAGGCGCTGTGCCTCAATCCTGCCCTCCCAGCCTTCGCCTCGTGCATCGCGCAACGCGACCTGTCTAGGAGCCAGATCGGCACCAAACCACGTGGTCACACCGTGCAACGCTACCCCACTCCGAAGCTGCACCAGCCTCCCTTCGGAACCGTGCTCCAACGTCACCGTAACTAGTGCTACGACGGGAGCGGGTGCCGGCTCATAGTGCTGCTTGGCCAGTCGCCCATGCTGCCAGAACGCTGGTGCGGCCTGATATGTTCTGACGAGTGCCCGAGTGCTGCCAATTGGCTGAACCACCATGCGACACCCCCTCAGGACCTTGTACCGCCGCGCTGTGGCCAGGAAGGAAGTGACATGCGATCAGCCTGTTTGCACCACGGGCACTCTTGCCCTTTGATGGCCCCTACCGTGCTCCACAGACAGCGACGCCCCGGCCGGGGACGATCTCGGCCGGGGCGTCTCCTCCGAAACGCCTAGCGCAGGAGTTGGAGGACCGATTGGGGCATCGCATTGGCCTGTGCCAGCACCGCCACTCCAGCCTGCTGGAGGATCTGGTTTCGGGTGAAGGTGACCATCTCCGCTGCCATGTCCACATCGCGGATACGGCTCTCCGAAGCCGTGAGGTTCTCGTGCTGCACACCAAGGTTGGCAATCGTATGCTCCAGCCGGTTCTGTGCGGCACCGAGCTCAGAGCGAATTTCATTGATTCGTCCAATGCCACCATCGACAGCGGTAATCAGGTTCTGAGCTGCGAGGACCTGACCACTGTTCGTCCCGCTGAGGCTGGTTGCAAAGTTTTGCAACGCCGCATTCAAGTTTGCCAGTGGGCCTGTATTGGAGCTATTTACCCGCACATCGAAGAAACTCACCACATACGCATGGGCCTGGTTTGGACCGACCTGGAAATTCGCACCACCACTCGTCGCACTAGTCACAATTGTATCCGTAGCGGGATCTGTTAATGCCGCCCCCAGGCCATCGGCCGTGATCCCTCCCGTGCTCTGGATTGTCAGCTTAATCCCCAGCGCACCGAAGTCTAGTGTCAGGCTGCCACCTGCCGCGATAGCCGACAAGGTCACTGTTTGCGACACGTTGTCGGAGAGACGCGTGAGCGTAAGCTCATCAGTGGTAGAGTTATAAGTGAATTGATAGGTGTTGCCGGGCAGTGCACCGCTCACGTCAATCGCTGAGACATGAGCACTGTCCGTGCCATCAGTCACAACTGTACCCACTTGAATCTCGCTCGCGGCAGCTAGCTGCGTGACCAAAGAACCAGTCAGCAACTGCTTTCCGTTAAAAGTCGTGCGTGCTGCGATCGCGTTGATCTCGTTCCGCAGGTTCTGGAGCTCACTGTTGATTGCCTGACGGTCTTCGGTCGTCAGGGTGTCATTGGCTGCCTGCACAGCGAGCTCGCGCATCCGCTGCAGCATTGAGTGCACCTCGTTCAGCGCACCCTCTGTCGTCTGAATCATTGACACGCCGTCTTGGGCATTGCGCATCGCCTGCATCACGCCACGAATCTGGGCTCGCAGTTTTTCCGAAATAGACAGCCCAGCAGCATCGTCGGCCGCACGGTTGATGCGCAAGCCGCTTGAGAGCTTCTCAATCGACTTTGCAAGCGCAAAGCCGGTAATCGAAAGATTCCGCTGGGCATTAACCGCATTCACGTTGTTGTAGATCCGCATCACTGGCCTCCTTTGCCACTACCTCACTCTTTCGGCGCATCCTTGCACCGCTTCTTTCTTGGCGACCGTTTCGCCGTCGCCCGCGGTTGACCATGGTTCATGCCGCTCTCCCGGCGGCTTGGCCTCCTTTCTGTTCCCTTGTTTCGGTCGAAGCACCGCATTCCTCGATAGGGAAACAAGTACCAGTTGGTGCTGCTGCGCGATCATGAGCCGCACCTCAATGCAGCTGTTCCAGCAGCAGAGGTCGCCCTTTTCTGGAAGTCGCACTACGGGAAGATCGTCGCGATCGTACCCGAGATCCTGCGAAGGGATGTGACGGACCACACCCGCCGATCATTGGACCGGCAGGCCTATAAAAGCATAGAGGGTATAGCCGATGTCCCGGCCAACAGGTACCAGGTCGCCGCCTTATTGCGCCAAAGCTCTCCTCACTCCCCCAACCGCTGGCTAGTTCCCGGGGTCACGTTCCGCACCCCCGGAGTGCATGGGTGCACTGCATTGCACCTCTCCCCTGCCTGGAGCCGCCATCAGACCTGGAGTCGTCACTGCAATGCCTTCGAACAGTCCACAATGGCTGGCGGGATACGATGCGCCGCACTCGCCCGTTGCGGACCAGCAGCTGCGTACCACCTCGCCACAGCATCCTCTTCCTGCTTGGCATCACGCGACACTGCCTGTGCCCACCGCCATCTCTCAGCACGCGCCGCTACCCAATCTCGCGGCTCGACATCCACACCCTGTTGCACACGCGAGTACCAGTCATGGTACCCCTATCACCCTGGACGCACTATACCCTCCCATTTAATGAGGACACGACGTGTCGCACCCGTCGCACCCCGTTGGTAGGACGAGATTCATTGCGCCCGCTGGCCAGAAGACCACCAGGTACACCAGTCCGTGCGGCTGATAATTCGCCCAACCGCCCCACCGCTGCACGGCCGCATACTCTCTGTTCGCTAGTTTCTCTTGCTGCAGACTAATCCCGATGTTGCCGCGTGCTCACTACGCCCGGCCGAACCCGTTAGCACCCAGCGAGGCGCTAGCCATGCAGCGTAGCCGGACCTGCAAGAGATTAGCTCTATCCTGTCATAGCAAGTACCATGACTTTCTTCAGTACGTTTGGTCAATTCGTTGACGAACTGGTTCCATCCTGTCATAGTACGCGCCATGACCAATTCGGCACAGACCAACAGCATGGGCAAAACCGGCACATTTCCTTCGGCCCCTGTGAGGCATCAGCAATGAAAGCCTCCAGCCCAAACCATGGCTCGCCTACCCTCCTATCACTCCACGGCACATCGCCTACGCAACCACTCTCAGGCGCACACAAACTCCCCGCTCAGCTACACTTTGGCCAGGGTTCAGAAGACCGCCAAGCACGCCGATGCTGAATAGCAGAACTTGTGAGAGGACCACCACCATGGTCCAGCAACCAGTAACCCATCCACCGAAGGGATTGACCGTTTGGCAGGCGGCGGAGCTCGGTGTGCCAGGCCGCGATGGGCATCTCACCTGGCACCGTACACGAGTCGAGGATTTCAGCGCAGACGGCACCCACATCGTTGTCGGCTGGCCAATGGTGCAGCTCGCCTACGTCTCGGTGCACCGTGATGATCTGGTCTATCTTGGTACTACGGTTCGTGACGATGCTCTCTATGTTGTTCCTTGTGCGGTCGTGGCCACCCAACTTGAGCCACAGGCACGCCTCCTCCTCACACCAGTTGGCCCCTGGCAACGGATGCAACGCCGCGAGCATTGCCGCATCCCGCTCACCCTCACCCCAACAGAACTCCTGTTTTTGCCCGGTAGCGGTGAACCACAACCGCTGAAGGGCACGATCATGGACCTCAGCGCCGGCGGCATACGATTACGGCTGCCCCAGTCGCTGCGCGTTGGCGATCGACTCGCCCTCTGTTTCACGCTACCAGGTCAGCCCCAGCCGATCAGCGCTGTAGCCGTGGTCCGACGCATCGCACCAGTTGAGCATTCTGATCCACCACGCTGGGATCATGGCTGCCAGTTTGAGCGACTTGATCGCCGCACAGAGGACGCAATCGTCCGCTTTGTCTTCCAGCGTCAGCGCGAGCTTGCTAAGCAGCTGCGCTGCGACGAGCGCCACTACTCGTCTTCTGGAAGTTAGCCTTGCCAGAGCTTCACATCGCCGTTGCTCTCCTCTTGCCTGCCCTCCACGTCTGTGCCCAGAGCGCTTCCGACCGTCAGCCGGCACAGGACTCACCTTTCGCCTCGCTCGAGAATCTCTTGGCAGCTGATGTACCTGTGAGCAGGGAGCGAGAGAGCACAGTCACACGCGACTCTGACAGCCCGCGACTTCCCAGCCGATCGGGTCACCCTGCAGTGGCGAAACGACCCGCGTCGTGAGAGCGAGCCGCTGCTTTGTTCCTTCGCATGCTGGGGGTCAGCAAGCGCAGAAGAAGCTGCAGCTCAAACTGTGTCTCCGGATCCAGCAGATCACGCCCCACTAACTCCCCCACCTGTTCGAGCCGATACCGCACCGTATTCGGATGGACACCCAGCGTAGCAGCGGCATCATTGACGGAAAACCGGTGGTCAATCCACTGGAGCAGCGTTTTGATCAAGCGATCACCGTGCCGGGTACGCTCGAGCGGCCCAAGCCAGAGGGCAACGAATGCCTGCCGCGCCTCACTATCACCGGCTAAAACCCGCTCTAACACGAGCTCCTCATAACGAAAAAGGCCGGGACTTTCCACGTACTCCAAGAGTGCACAGGCCTCACGATAACTCCGCCGGACCCCCTCCGGACCACTATACGCTCGTCCAGCCACTGCCGTCAGTTGGTGCTCAGAGAGCACACGCCAGACTGCCTCAAGATGGGCATCCTGCTCCATGAGGACAATGACTTGGTCGTGCAACGTCGTTACCAGCGGCGCACTCCCCAGTTGGCGAAGTGTCCGTCGGATGCACAGTGCTACCTGCTCACGCCGTTGGAAAGCCTCCACTGTCAGCGGTGGTTCTCCTAGGGCTACGACCATCACACGGTAACTGCGCGCCGGATCGTAGCCAAGCGCTCGTGCCCGCTCAAACTCCTGCGGTGAGCCACCAAAGCGACCCTCCAGAACTGTGGTCAAAAAAGCGTAACCAAGCCGTGCCTCAAGCTGCGCAAGCTCCCGCTGCTGGGCGAAAAGAAGGGCAAAGACGAGTGCGCCATGCTCAGCTGCCCGGAGATCCAACCCACTCAACGGCTCATCCCCCTCGATGATCCACACCAAGCCAACCAACTCCCCATGCAGCCAGATGGGGCAGACAACCCGCTCGCGTAATCCCAACTCGGGAATCGCCGGCACTCGGTAGGGCTGTGCCCCCTGTGGCGGCAGATATCCTCGAGCGATCAGCCCCTCCTGCAACCACGCCGGTGCCCGCCCCGATTCGATCGTCACCTGCCGTGCCACGTCCTCATAGGATCCACGCTGATAGAAGGCTAGCAGTGTCCCATCCGGTTCTTCGACCGTGATAGAGCGCCCTAACAGCTCACCCAGTGTGCGCACCAACCGATCCAGATTCCGTGTCCGGGCAGCGGCTCGCATCAATTCCCGGTGTAGTTGTTCAGCCCGCTCAAGCTCCTGCCACTGCTCGCGCAGGATCAGCTGGTGGACGGTCTCAGTGATACGAACGAACGGAATCTCCCACGGGATCTCAAGCAGTGGCAAGCCGACCTCATCGGCTACAGCTCGCATGATGTCGGGGAAACGGGAAAAGTAGTGCGGCACTGCCAAGCCCACAGCTGCTACTCCACGCTCAGCAAGGCGCCGCACTAGCACGGCAAGGTCGTCGTCACTCCGCGGCCAGGCAATACCCGTACTCAACATCAGCATGCCGCGATCGATCCACGGTAGCGGATCTGGCAAGTCAACGACGTGGACCCAGCGGACCCGCTGCTCCATACCGGCTTCCCCGGCAACAACCCGTGTGCCTTGGAGAATTGGCAGTTCGAGAAGATCGATGACACGCATCTCTGGATTCCGTTCTCTACTCCAGTAATGGCACAGCGTATGCCGCAACAGAGTGTACAACGCTCCAAATACTCGCCGAGGAGCAAGCCTCCTGTCGCCAAGTGCGCCCCCTACCACTGGCCCAAACTGCATCGAGTCCGGCACAACCTATGGGCTGAGCACAGCCTGCATCGGCTGTCCTGCTTCAAACGGTGCGATTGACCGCGTGCAGCGTGCTAGCGATGCGATAGACATAGCCTCACCCTTTTGTCGCAGGACAATGATCATGTCTCCCAGCCAACGAGACAGCTTGTCGATAGCGGAGATCTGCCAACAAGTTCTGTGTCCCAGACCAGTCGCCCGCTGCTCGCCTTCCCCGCCTACCCGCTCTCCTAAGGTGCCTATGGAGACCACCATACCCGTGTAGGTACCATGGATCGTACCCGCGGAGTCGAACACAGTCTTCTGAAAACCTGGTGTCAGGAGAGAACCAACCACATCCTGCCAGGCGTGCAGGCGCCATTGATGGTACCCCCTACAACGCCGAATGCACTCTGTCCCTGCTTCCAGCAGGGCATGATTTCGCGTGTCCGCCAGTGAGCCCATACTTTGCCCTCGGGCAACAGCTCGCTGGGCAGCTGCAACACCGTGACGGTGGACGAGCGGAGCAGCGAGCAACTCGCTCTTGCAAGACTCGCCACCACAACGCCTTCTACCCCTCTATGGTCAGTGTGTGGCTCCCGATGCTGAGTCGGGGTGCGATTCATTACACCTGTCGGCGGGAGAGCCAGCACCTGCGCGCCGGCAAAGGACAGTGGCCGATGAACAGGTCTGCTGGCAGATACTCCACCCCAATCCATCCA
>CALIMB010000036.1 GCA_938028665.1 uncultured Thermomicrobium sp.
CGAGCGGCGAGCGTTTCGATACGCGCAACGAGATGCACAACAGCAGTACCAGACCGTAACGGAACCCAGTTTCGCTCGTCCAGGACAATGCCCCCACCAGTCGCGATGACGACGTGACGCTGCGCTGCCGCCTCTAGTAGCGCCTCATGTTCCGCTGCACGGAACACCGACTCGCCGAACCGTGCGAAAATTTCAGGGATCGCGAGCCCGAACCGCTCCTCAATCATCCGGTCCGTGTCCATCGCTCTCCAGCCAAGCCGGTGCGCAAGCAGCGGTGCAAGCGCACTCTTTCCAGAGCCACTAAGTCCGATCAGCGCGATTCGCTCGACCACCGGCGACCCTCTCCTACCACACGCCGATCTCGCGCGATTGTATCCCACGAACCGCTTTAGTTGTGTGCTAGGATACCGGTGAGAGGCGACGCAGGAGAGCAGCGATCTGATGGGAGAACAGAAGGATGCGACGAAAAGTCTCGATCATCGGCGCGGGTGCTGTCGGTGCAACCACAGCTCAGTATCTTGCCACACGCAACATCGCTGATATCGTCTTGGTAGATATCGTCGAGAACCTTCCACAGGGCAAAGCACTCGACTTACTGGAGGCTGGGCCTGTAATCGGGTATGACTGCCAAATCATCGGCAGCAACGGGTACGAGGCGACGACCGGATCAGATGTCATAGTCATCACCTCCGGATCGCCGCGCAAACCTGGTATGAGCCGAGACGATCTTTTACGCGTCAACATGAACATTGTTCGCAGCGTGACCGAACAAGCTGCGCCTCTTTCACCTGATGCAGTCATCATCGTCGTGACCAACCCGCTCGACGCTATGTGTCACGTTGCCTTGGAAGCTTCCGGCTTTCCGTCCCACCGCGTCATCGGCCAGGCGGGCGTTCTCGATGCTGCCCGGTTTCGCACCTTCGTCGCGATGGAGCTTGGGGTCTCTCCCCGTGACGTGCATGCCATGGTGCTCGGTGGGCATGGAGACACGATGGTTCCGCTGCCACGCTACACCACTGTGTCTGGAATTCCGGTCACACAACTCATTCCCCCCGATCGTATCCAGGCGATCGTCGAGCGCACTCGTGATGGAGGTGGTGAAATCGTTCGCCTTCTTGGGACAAGCGCCTTCTATGCTCCAGCAGCCTCAGTTGCTGAAATGGTTGAGGCCGTCTTGCTTGATGAGAACCGCGTCCTTGCAGCGAGCACCTATCTTACTGGACAGTATGGCATCACCGATCTCTACGTTGGCGTCCCCATCAAGCTCGGAGCCGGCGGCGTCAAGCAGGTCATCGAGATCGAGCTCACTGATGAAGAGCGCGCCGCTCTCCACCGCTCTGCCGCAGCAGTCCGCGAGCTGGTGGAAGCGATGCGGCAACTGGCATAGGAACCAAGGCGAACAAGGAAGGAGCATCATGACAAACCTCACTACCCACTCCTCCGGTCCGCGACAGCAGTTCATCAGTGTTGACGAGGCTCGACAGAGGATCCTCGACCACTTTGCGCCTCTACCCCCACGGCGTGTGCCACTCTTGGAGGCGCTCGGACTGGTCCTCGCTGAGTCGATCTGGGCACACGAGCCAGTACCACCGTTTACAAACTCGGCAATGGACGGGTATGCGGTCCGCGCTGCCGATACAGTCGGAGCAAGCCCTGAACACTCAGTGACGCTCCGTGTCATTGGTGAGGCTCCCGCTGGTGGCGCCAGGGCACGTCCCCATTCACACAATGCCGACAGCCTTGCGGTCTATCCCGGTACTGCCGTCCGCATCATGACTGGTGCCCTCCTCCCGCCTGGTGCCGATGCGGTGGTGCGCTTTGAGGAAACAGACGAGATCGACACAGTGAATCTGGGTGGTCGGCGCGAGATCGTAGCCGTACGGCGTCCTGTCCTACCAGGAGAAAACGTGCGCCCCGCCGGCGAGGACATTCCCCAAGGAAGCCTCGTGCTTGAGGCAGGGACGGTACTTGGGCCAGCACATCTTGGAATTCTGGCCGCACTTGGTCAGACGTGGGTACTCGCCCATCCCCGACCACGCGTGGCAATTCTGGCGACCGGTGATGAAGTGGTCCCGCCCGATCAGCCACTTCAACCGGGGCAGATTCGGAACTCGAATAGCATTGTCCTCGCGGCGCTCGTCCTGCAGACCGGTGGCCGGCCTCATCTGATCGGTATCGCCTCTGATCAAGACGCTGATCTCGAACGGCACTTCCACCTTGCCCGTGACGCTGATCTGATTCTGACCTCAGGCGGCGTCTCGCAGGGTGACTATGACCGCGTGAAAGAGTTCCTGCGCCGTCGCGGTCGATTCGAAATCTGGCAGGTGCGTATTAAGCCTGGTAAGCCCATGGCGTTTGGTTTCATTGACGAGACTCCAGTCATCGCGCTTCCCGGAAACCCGGTTGCCAGCGTCGTCGCCTTTCTCCAGTTCGCACGCCCAGCCTTGCTCCGCCTCCTCGGACGGAACGAGCTTGAACCAGTGCGTGTGCGGGCAACCCTGACGCAATCGATCGACAATCGTGGGCAGCGACGGCACTTTGTGCGTGCTCAGATCGAGGCACATCACGGGCGGTTGTTCGTTACACCCGTAGCAAATCAAGGATCTGGCGTGCTGACCGGGCTGACGCGCGGCAACAGCCTCGCAGTCATCCCAGAGGAATGGTCGGAGGCACCGCCTGGGAGTGAGGTGGAAGTCGAACTGTACGATCTGACGACCGCAGCTGCCCTTCTTGCGAAACTCCACTAACGTAGCAAAACGAGCAGAATTCCCAGCAACATG
>CALIMB010000037.1 GCA_938028665.1 uncultured Thermomicrobium sp.
GAAGCGCGCACCCCGTCTCTCACCGCGGTATTCAAGAGGCAGCACGGTCTTCCACACCAGCATGTCGCTGGTTGCTTGCATCCTGACCGCACACGTGCTTAACCTCACAGCGGGTGAGATTCATTCACTCCCTGATCTCACACAGTCATCACCACTGAAGAGCACTCCTCCCACTCACAGCCAGCTTCCCACCGTCCATCCTACTTCCGTCGACCTTGCCATGATCTGCGTCCAACAGATGCAGCGAAGCTGAGGGACATCCTCTGGTTGTCTTGCCTCTCGTTCCAATCTGCGACTTGAACGATGTTCTCCTCCGCGTGGATACCTCCGCAGTCGGACGCACGGACGCCCAACACGTGTGAAATGGAAATGAAGCTCCAAGCGATCGCGCACGACTCGCCTTCTCTGTTGCCGCTATTCCATCTCTGCTCGTGACGCTCTACCATCATGGGTCATACGATCCCGAATCGCAGCGTTGACGTTCCCTGCCGGCTCGGAGTACACTTTGCCTGTTGCAAATAGGACTCATTCTCATTTTCGAACAGGAGTTTGGAATGCAGCTGTCCCGAGAATATCTCGAATGCCGAGCGGTGCTGGAACAACTCGTCTCCACCCAACACGTCGCAGCTGTGACTTATGATCCTCAGCGTTCTGAGCTAGTGATCCGCTTCCGACCACAGGCAGATCGGAAAGCACTTGGCACCAGCGCTGCACGCGCTGTCGAGATCCTCGAACAACACCAGGAAGCGATTGCTACATACCCATGCGTGCACTGTGAGAACGGGCGGCAGGCGGTCGAAGTTACTGATGGCGCCGAACCGCCACAGCAGCTCCTCACTCTCGTCATACCAGTGAAACGATCCGATCAGAGGCGCAGCCGTGCTGAGGAGGAACGAGTTCTCTGGTGGCGTCAGCATGGCCTTCTCCTGACTACCGCGGCGACAGCCTTGTTCCTTCTGGCAGCCTGGTTAACAGACAGGGCGGGGCTGTCGCCCTGGCTGGCACTTGCACTCTACGCGACTGCCTATGTCGCCGGAGGTGCGTATGCCTCCTATCGAGCGCTCCTCGCCTTGACTCAACGGATGGTCGATATTGACCTCTTAATGATCCTGGCGGCGGCCGGGGCTGCTCTCCTCGATGCATGGGCTGAAGGCGGCATTCTGCTCTTTCTCTTCTCCCTTGGAAACGCGCTCGAGCACTACGCACTTGGTCGCACCCAGCGTGCCGTACGGACCCTCATGCTGCTGCGTCCCGACCAAGCACTTCTGGTGCAAGGGGATCACGAGGAGCTTGTGCCGGTTGAAGAGCTGATGCCGGGGGACGAAGTTATTGTCAAACCGGGTGAGCGCATTCCCATCGACGGCACGGTGGTGGCTGGGGACTCTAGCGTCGATCAGTCTGCGATTACTGGTGAGTCACTGCCGGTTCACAAACGTCCTGGGGACCCCGTCTTCAGTGGGACCCTGAACATGAGTGGTCTCCTGCGCATTCGTGTTGACCGCTCAGTGCATGAGAGCACGCTTGCCCGCATCATCCGCATTGTTGAGGAAGCCCGAGAGCAGAAGTCGCGCGCCCAGCGCTTCGCTGAATCGTTCCAAGGAAAATACGCGATCGGCGTCATTATCGCTTCGGTTCTTGCGTTCTTTGTGCCGGTCCTGGTCGGTGCTCCGCCTGCCGAGAGTTTCTATCGGGCGATAACTCTGTTGGTGGCGGCTTCTCCCTGTGCCCTCGTCATCTCAACGCCTGCATCGATCCTTTCTGCACTAGCAAATGCTGCGCGTCAGGGCCTCCTCTTCAAAGGAGCGCTCCAGTTGGAAACGATTGGTGTCGTCGATGCCATCCTTTTCGACAAGACCGGGACGCTCACTGTTGGCAAGCCACGCCTTACCGAGATCGTGCCTGCGCCGGGCGTCAACCCGTCCGAGGTCTTGCGGCTCGTCGCGCCAGTCGAGTATCGCTCGGAGCACCCCCTGGGGATGGCGGTTGTGTCCTATGCCGAGGCACTCGGTGCCTTCGACCGGACGCTTGTCGAGCGCGTTGAGTCACTGACGGCCTTGCCGGGTCGTGGTGTCCGAGCCAAGCTTGCTGACTCGACCGTCCTCGTCGGGAATGAGCTCCTGCTTGAGGAACATGGTTTGTCCATTCCGCAGGATCTCCGAGCCATTGCAGCCGAGCTCCGAGAACGTGCCCGGACAGCAGTCTATGCGGCGGTAGATGGACGCGTCATGGCTGTGCTCGGGATCGCGGATGTCGTGCGTCCGATGGCCGCGGAGATTGTCCAACAGCTCCGCGAGCTGGGTGTACGTCGGTTGATTATGCTCACGGGCGATAACGAACGCGCAGCCCGCGCAATTGCTCGCGAGGTGGGTCTCGAGGAGTGGCGAGCTGAACTCCTTCCCGAGGATAAGGTGGCCGTCGTCCGTGAGCTCCAAGCGGCCGGCTTGCGCGTGGCAGTTCTTGGGGATGGCGTCAACGATGCTCCAGCCTTGGCGGCGGCGGACGTGGGCGTTGCCATGGGCGCCGCCGGAACGGACGTTGCCCTGGAAACAGCAGATGTTGTCTTGATGAGTGACGATCTCACCAAGTTACCTTACGCTGTGCAGCTCTCGCGCGCCGCGCGACGGATCATCGTCCAAAATCTCGTCATCGCCCTCAGTGTTATCGTTGTTCTTGTAAGCAGCATCCTGCTCCATGGTGTCCCCTTGCCGCTTGCTGTGGTCGGACACGAAGGGAGCACCATTGTGGTCGTGCTCAATGGATTGCGCCTTCTCACCTACCGTATGCCCACACTGACGAGTCGTGGCGAGCCTGCCGAGGCCACGCCATGATAGGATGCTGGCAGGAGGCAGGATGAGCACGGTCCGGAAAGTTCTTCTGCTGACCAACGAATATCCGCCGCACGTGTACGGTGGAGCTGGGGTCCATGTCGAATATTTGACTCGAGAACTCGCTCGCCTGATCGCAGTTGAGGTACGTTGCTTTGGTGCCCAAGACATTGATCAAGCCACTTTGAGGGTACGCGGGTATGCCGGTTGGGACGAGCTTCGCCACAGTGGGGATCGGCGTCACTGGCCAGCACTGGACGCATTGTCACGAAACCTGCTTATGGTACGAGACCCGATTGACGCCGATGTAATCCATGCGCACACCTGGTACACTGACCTTGCAGCCTTGTGGGGTCGTCTACTCTGGGAACGACCGTACGTCCTGACAATCCACTCCCTAGAACCGCTTCGTCCCTGGAAGGCCGAGCAACTCGGTACAGCCTATCGTTTGAGTTCCTGGATGGAGCGGGTTGCGATCGAGTCGGCCGATGCAGTCATTGCGGTATCGGGAGCGACACGACAGGATGTCCTCCGCTTCTTTTCTGTGCGCCCCGAGCGTGTGCACGTCATTCATAATGGTATCGATACGGAACTCTACCGTAAGACAGACGAGACCACCGCCCTTGAGCGTGCTGGGGTCGATCTGACGCGTCCCTATGTCCTCTTTGTCGGGCGGATCACGCGGCAAAAGGGGATAGTCCATCTACTTGATGCTGCGCCATACCTCGCACCGGATGTGCAGATTGTCTTACTGGCTGGGCAACCAGACACACCCGAGCTGGCGCGCACCGTGGAGTCCCGTGTCGCCGAGCTGCGCAGGCAACGCGGTGGGATCGTTTGGATCCCAGAGATGCTCCCGCGTCCTGAGGTTGTCCAGTTCTACTCGCACGCCACTGTCTTCTGTTGCCCATCGATCTATGAGCCGTTTGGTTTGATCAACCTTGAAGCTATGGCCTGCGAGTGCCCAGTCGTTGCCTCCGACGTCGGAGGGATTCCAGAAGTCGTAATTGACAGAGAGACAGGTCTCCTTGTCCACCTGGAAATCGATCCGGCGAGTGGGGAACCGGTCGATCCACTCGGCTATGCCCGGGCACTGGCCGCAGCACTCCAGCAAATTGTCGACAATCCCCAGTTGCGAAACCGGCTTGGACGGAATGGCCGTGCGCGCGTGGAGCAGCAGTTCAGCTGGGCAGCAATTGCCCAGCGAACTTTGGAGCTCTACCGTACCCTCGTGTGAAGAGAACTCAATCAGTGGTCGGCTACAGCGGCCGGTGTCACTACAGGCGGTTCGACTGGTTCCGGCAGCGAGACGACATACGCAGTCCAAACGTCCGGGACCTGCAGGATCTCGTTCAGTGCAGCCTCGGGGATTGGGTCATCGACATTCAACACCATGATCGCCTCACCGCCTCGCTGGCGCCGACCGACCTGCATTCCTGCAATGTTCACGTCATACCGTCCAAGAATCGTTCCAATGCGGCCGATAATCCCAGGTCGATCACGGTGGTGCGTGATAAGCATGTGGCCGGCAAGGGGTCGTTCCAGCGAGAAGCGATCAACCTCCATGATACCGGCTGTCCGGTGATCCCACCGTACCATGACATGGTGTGGCGGATCGCCGTCGACCTCAAAGTTGAACTCTGGTACCGTAGAGGCCCCAGTATCGAACCGCAGGTCAACGAAGAGGTGGAGCTCCTGAGCTACCAATCGGGCATTGACCGGAGTGACGCGGCGCACTGTCCAGCGTCGCAAGGCTGACGCCAGAGCAACCGCAGTCACATGCTCGGCGATGTCTGGTGCCACCTGGCCATGCACGGTCACCTGGAATGTCGACGGGCGCGACGGTTGCAAGACAGCAATCAGATGGCCAGCAGCTTCCGCTACCTGCGTCAGGCGCAGGAGCTCGGGTGCATGAAGCGATGCAGCTGGCAAGTTGACTGCGTTCGGTACGATTTCACCGCGCAGCGCGGCCAGTGTCGTCGTGGCAATGATTTCCCCAACAGCCTCGAGCGCCTCGCGGCTTGAGCCGCCAATATGCGGCGTGAGGACGACATTCGGTAGACCAAAAAGTGGGCTCTCCTGTGCCGGCTCTTCTGGAAATACATCCACACCAGCTGCGGCGATATGGCCACGCTTGAGCGCTTCAGCTAGCGCATGGACATCAACCACCTCGCCACGGGCGCAGTTGATGACGATAGCTCCTCGCTTTAACCGTGCGATCGCCCGCGCATCGAGCATATGGCGCGTCTCGGGCGTCGCCGGTACATGAAAGGTAACGATGTCACTATGCTCGAGTAGAGTCTCGTAGTCTACCGGCTCAACGCCGAGCTGCGCGAAGCGCTCCCGAGTGATATAGGGGTCATACCCAAGTAGCCGAACTTCGAAGGCGCGCAGCCGTTGAGCGACGACAGAACCGACCCGCCCAAGGCCAACGATGCCGACGGTCTTCCCCTTCAGGTCGAACGGCCGGAATCGCTTCCGTTCCCAACGACCGGCATGCGTGGTGGCATTGGCCTCGATCAGGCAGCGCGAGATGGCCAAGATGAGCGCAATTGTATGTTCCCCAGCCGAGACCGCGTTCGCTCCCGGGGCGTTGAGTACCAGGATACCGGCCTCGGTTGCGGCCTGAAGGTCAATATTGTCCACACCGGTTCCAGCCCGAGCAATGACGCGGAGCCGCGGCGCATGCGCCAGGAGCTCACGCGTCACCTGGGTCTCGCTACGCACGATCAGTGCGTCGGCATCACGGAGCGCAGTGTAGAGGGCTTCTTTGTTCCGACCGTCCACATCAATGATGTCCGCATCGGCCGCGAGCCGCTCTCGCGCCCGTTGGTCAATCACGTCGCTCACCACGATGCGCCGTCGCCGCGGTGTTGTCCCGTCGCTGGATGCGACAGGTAACAGAGCACCCCCAAGTCGGAGAATTGCCTGGACCGCAGCGGTGAGATCAGGAACACGGACAACGAACGGTGACTCCCCGCCTGGGGCTGGCTCATTTGTCAGCAGGAAGCAGGTGATCCCGGCCTCTGCATACCGCCGCGCATGACGCAGGCTGTCCTCGATCGCATGCGTCACCCCAAGTTCACGGGCAGCCGCAACTTTGTCCTCAGTGAAGACAATGCGGCAAGCAGGAAAACCATGACGCTGTAGCCACTCTTCGGTCGTGGCCCGTGAGCGATCCGGCCGTGCTGTGATGATAGTCACGTGATCATTTCCCAAAACGTGCAAGAGCTGCCGCAAAAGCTGTGGTGCATTCGGTGCCGGATCAAGTAATGTCGCTGGACCGCCAGGACCATAGACCCAGAGCCGAACAGCCTCTGGGACGTCGCAACCGTGCGAATCAACAAACGCGTGGTCGGGAAGCTGCATACCGAGTGCCCGGTTGGCCGCCTGAGCGAGCGGTGCCGGATGCTCGGTGAGGACACCATCAAGATCAAGTGCGAGTCGAATAATCCGTTCCATGCTTCCCCTCCGGTTCACGTCTCACGTCGTTCGACAGGTACCAGACAGTCGTGTCCCATCCAGCTGAACTGGAAGCGGACCGACTGGAACCGGAGGGACTACTGGAGCCGCGACCACAACCCGAACCAATACCCACCGCCGCAGTAAAGAAGGGGACACCAAGTCCGGCTGGCGTGGTGGTGTGCTGGTCCATCGTTTCCTCTACCTCCCTCGCTTCGGGTCATGGCGCGGTTCCGCGAACACACGCTCACTTTAGTATACGGCTGACGCCGCTCGTGGCAAGAGCGGCTTGCTGATATTTGGTCCCTGCTCGATTCATCGCTCGTCGTGTCTCTTCAGCACGATCCCTTCGCCCCAGTTCTCCCGTGCGATACGGCGTGGCAGGTTCTTCTGGTCATGGTTCTTTTCCTCACTGCACCGTTGGCTCGTGATGATCTTGATGCAAGGCGCTCCACTCTGAACCATCACCGGATCAACAGCTTCGCCCTCGGCAGTAGAGGTGTGGTGATGCCACATTTCGACTACTAGACGGGTGTCCTCATTCTTGGGACTGATGGTGCGGGACTCGTAGGTGCGCTCGTTGGCAAAGAGCAAGGGTTGGAGTCGCTGGTTATCGAGAAGACTAGCTTTGTCAATGGCACCGCCGCCGAGCCCGGAGGTGGTCTTTGCATTCCCAACAATCCCGTGAGTCGCCGTGCCGGATTACATGATTCGGCTGAGATAGCACTGCGGTCGAAGAATGAGGCCATAGGCGACATCGGACCAGCATCATCGCCTGCTCGTCGACGGGCTTTCCTAGAGTATGGGGCGCAGATAGTCCAGTGTCTTGAGGCCTGGGCTTTCGGCTCTCGTTCGGTTATCCAGACTCCTATCCAGAGCTGCCTGGCGGATCGTCCTTCGAGCGCTCAATCGAGGGAGCGCATGTCGATGGACAGCAGCTGGGTCCATGGCTGGTCCGTCTCCACCGCTATCCGAACCTTCCCAGCATGCCTCTCTCCACCAACGAGGCAGTAAAGTTGGTTCTCGGCTCTCCGGCCGCTAGGCGGTGTAACGACCGCTGGTCGTCTCCTCTGGCGTTTTCTGTCCTAATCGCCTGCGAGGGCTGGTTCCACTGACGCTCGGTGCTTCACTCATTGGACCGTTGCTGATGCTCTGTCTGCAGCCAAGCATCCCTGTCTAGCTTAAGAGTCTGCTGGAGGAGCTCCATGTCGAGGAGAGCAGAGCCGTTAGTGTTGTCATCCGCCATGAGGGTCACATTGCGCCAGTGCGAGCACGCGGTGAGGTGTTCCTTGTGGCTGGTGGCTTCGCACACAACCGGGAGATGCAGGAGCGGTATCACCCAGGCCCGATCACCACTGACTGGACGAGCGCCGCACTGAGCGATACCGGCGATGCGATCCGTGCCGCCCAGGCTATTGGCGCTACTGTTGTTACGGATGATGCCTGGTGGGGACCGACAGCGATCATGTCCAATGGTCGACCGCTCTTCATCTCATGGGAGCCTCCTTCCCCTTGAGCATCATTGTTGATTTCAGCGGTCTCCGCTATATCACGGAGTCGGCTTCCCACATCGACTATGGGTATTGGCAGTATGAACGTCATCGCACGGTACCGGTCATCTCTGCGTGGTTGATCATCGACTCCAAACATCGACGTTTTTCCCCGTTTGGCTTCGTACCGCCGATCGTCGCCCCGCGCTCGATGACTGGACTGCAATTCGACCGTAATTCCTTGCCCGCGCCGAGACCCTCTGCGAGCTCGCTGCACGCTGTGGCATCAATCCCGACGGGCTCGAGCGAACGGTCGAGCGCTTCAATCCCATGGCGATCGCTGGCAGGGATGAGGATTTTGATTGTGGAGACAGCGCTTACGACCGCTACTATGGTGATCCGCGTGTCCGACCCAACCCGAACGGGGGCCCCCGGGATAGATCGCCGTGGCGTAGACCGGCGATCTATCCCGGACACCTCGGTACGAAAGGAGGACTACTCACTGACGAGTGGGCGCGTCTTCTCCGTGCGGATGGACACCCTATACCCGGACTCTATGCGGCTGGGGACACCACGGCCTCAGTCATGGGACGACCTATCCCGGGCCAGGCTCAACGATCGGCCCGGCCTGCACCCTTGCCTACATTGGCCTGCTTCACGCGGTGCAACAGTTGAGAGGCCTGTTTGCTGGTAACGAAGGGAAACAGGCGCGCCATGAGCACCATGGGCGGTATCCCTGAACAAAAGACTCGCGTAGCGTTCCCCTCGTCTTCGGGAGCACAAGAGAGACCGATAGCTCGCATACTCGCGCCGATTTGTGAGACAAAAGTATCTTCCTGCATTACTCTGAGCGCGGCGGAGAGTTGTCACTGACCTCATGTACGCCTCCGCTGCTTGACGAGCTTCCTGAGGAGCCGCGGTAAGCCCAGGAGATTGCGCAACGCTGGATCCTCCGTGAGAGGCGTTCACTGTCGGGCAACCAGCTATGGATCATCAGTCATGGGTTTCACAAGGAAATTCCTTCTGGCATTAGGTCCATGCCTCGTCTCGGGCAGCTGCAAGGGGCTTCCCTATTGTGCCAGGGATACGTTAGGCTCCAGGATGTCCTTCTCTCTGGGTGTTGTCCATCCTGTGCGTTCATGAGGAAAAGACGGACGGAGATCTCGCGTTCCGAGAGCGCCTTTCGCTCATGCCTGCTTCTATGGAAGAGGGCACGCGTACTCTCACAGAGCAGCACCCGGCGAGCAGCTGATCGAAGAGGGCTGACTATCGGTCCAGTTGTTGGAGCCAGACTGGGTGTGAATGACGGCTCGGGATGACTCTTCGGTAGCTCCGACTCGCTTCTCCTCATGAGCAGAGTAACCTGCGCAACCTGACTCGCTATTCAAATGATTTCCGGAAGTACAGAAGTGCTGGTTCATTTTCGGTGAAGCAGGGAAGCTCATGAGCGGTCACTGGGGGCTGACGAGCCAGCGTGGATTGCGGACGGGCGGGCTCTATGTCGGTAGTGCGAAGAGCAATCCGCACCACTGACCCCTACTCTTGCGGCAAGACAACCGACCGCATGCTGTCAGAGGATTTTTGGACGCAAGAGGTGGGTTACATCCTGAATGCGGAAGGCGGCGCGAGGTGGCGTGGGTCTTGACAGGTGAGCAGAACTCTTCTAGTCTGGAAAGTGGTGATCCCCCAGATGGGACAGGCCGCGGTACAGTGAGGGAGGTGCGGCATGTGGAAGCCCGAACCGAGTCTCGCTGATCTGCGGTATGCCGTGGAGAAGGCGGGCTTGACGCCGGAGACCCTTCTCACAGCCTACCGGCAGATGTGCCTGATCCGCTCGTTCGAGGAGACGATCGCCGATCGCTACTACATTGGGAAGACGCCTCAGTTCAACATGGCAGCTGGGCCAATCCGGGGGGAGATGCACCTCGCCGTGGGTCAAGAGGCGGTTGCGGTTGGGGTCGGTATGCATCTTCGAGATGCCGACGCGGTGGTGAGCACGCATCGTCCTCATCATCATGCGTTGGCAAAAGGGGTTCCAGCTGACAAGCTGGCCGCAGAGATCTTTGGGAAAGTAACAGGTCTCTGCCGCGGGAAGGGCGGACACATGCATCTGTTTGATGCGGAGCACCGCTTCTCCTGCAGCGGGATCGTGGGGGCGTCATTTCCCCAGGCTGCCGGTGCTGCTTTCGCGTTTCGTCACCGCGGCGAGCCTTTTGTCGCTGTCGCATTCGCCGGGGAAGGTGCAGCCAATCACGGAACCCTAGCTGAGACGCTCAATGTCGCAGTCCTCTGGAACCTACCGCTCATTATTGTGATTGAAGACAACATGTACGCTGACTCTACGCCCAAGTGGCAAGCACTTGCCCAGCCCCATCAGTTCCAGCGTGCGTTGGGTTTCAATGTCCCGGCCTATCTCGTCGATGGCATGGATCTCATCGACGTCTGGCGTGCTGCCAAGGAGGCTATTGAACGCGCTCGCGCGGGCTACGGACCAAGTTTCATTGAAGCGGTCTGTTACCGATACCGTGGCCACTTTGAGGGGGATGCCGAGGAATACCGGACACGCGAAGAAGTGGAGCGCTGGCGCCATCTTGATCCTATTGCGCGACTGGGCGAGCGTCTCAAGCGGCTCGGCTGGGCCGATGAGGCGACTTTGGAGCGGCTTCAGCGCGAGGCCGAAGAAGAGGTCGCCCGTGCTATCGCCTTTGCAGAGCAGAGTCCGCTGCCGGATCCTCAGGAAGCATTGGCGGGGGTGTTCCGATGACCAGGACAATGAAGGGCATCGCCTTTGCAATCGCCGAGGCGATCGATCAGGAAATGGCTGAACGCTCCGACATCATTGTGCTCGGGGAAGACGTGACGTACTGGGGTGCGGTCTTCGGGTTCACTATGGGACTATACCAGAAGTATGGTCGTGATCGAGTTATCGATACGCCAATCACCGAGCAGACGTTCTTTGGTATGGCCTGTGGGGCGGCATCAGTCGGTATGCATCCGATCGTCTCACTTATGTTTGTTGACTTTCTCGGTGCTGGTTTTGATCAGATGTACAACCATATTGCCAAGAATCACTATATGTCCGGTGGGCAGTTCGCCATGCCGGTCACCATCCTGACGGCAATCGGGGGCGGATATGGCGATGCGGCTCAGCACTCGCAAGTGCTGTATGGATTGTTCGCCCACGTCCCTGGCTTTAAGGTCGTCGTACCAGCCACCGCCTATGATGCGAAAGGATTGACCATCAGTGCCTTGCGTGACCCCAACCCGGTGGTGATCTTTGGTCACAAGCTGCTCACTGGCCTTCCGTTCCTGCCGTTTGAGGGGCAGGAAGAAGAAGTGCCGGAGGAGCGATACACGATAGAGTTCGGGCAAGCTGCTGTCCGTCGTGAGGGAAGCGATCTGACGATGATCGCAGCCGGGCTTATGGTTCACCGCTGCCTGCGCGCCGCCGAAGAGCTCGCCCGTGATGGGATCTCAGCGGAAGTGATTGACCTCCGAACCCTTGTTCCACTCGACACTGGAACACTCATTGCCTCAGCACGCAAGACGGGTCGTGTCCTGATAGTCGACGAGGACTATCGGAGCTACGGGATGACCGGTGAAGTGGCTTTCCACGTGCAGGCTGGTGCACTAGATGCTCTCAAGGCTCCGATTCGCCGCCTGGCTGTTCCTGATGTTCCGATTCCGTTCTCCGAGCCGCTCGAGCGAACCGTTATACCTAGTGTCGAACAGATCGTTGCGGAAGCCAGGGCACTGTTGGCAGCGGGTGCTCGAGCTTGATCAGAAAGCGGATAGAGAACGATCGCCCTGGGGGAACCCAGGGCGATCGTCTATTGTGCTCTCGTTCAGCGTTTATGCCTGGACTGCTTCAGTCGGCCGGATCAAGAGTAATGGCACGGTACCTTCGCGCAGCAGACGCTCGGCCACACTTCCCAAGACGATCCGGCTCAGCCCACTTCGCCCGTGTGTCGCCATAACGACAATACCGGGCTGACGCTCACGCTCGAAGGCGAGCAGTTGCTCTGGCGCGATCCCTTCCAAGACATGAGCCTCAACTGGTAGTCCTTCGCTGCGCAGGCGCTCAGCAAGTTCCTTCACGTAGCTCTCGGCTGACTCGACCAGCTGCTGTGCCAGCTGGTTCAGGACTTCTGCAGAGGCTGGGGCACCAGCCGGGACGCTGAGCAGGCTGTAGATCTCCGGTGTCTCCGCAACACGGACGAGATGAATGGTTGCGCGGAAGCGGCGGGCAAGCTCCGTGGCGTAGGGTACTGCTGCTTCGGCAAGGGGCGAGCCGTCTACCGGGAGCAGGATTGATCGGATATCTCCCGGATCCCGTTGCGGCATTGAGGAGCGGATGAGGAACACTGGAACCCCAGCAGTGCGCACCACACGATCTGCGACGCTGCCGAACAGCCAGCGCCCAATACCGCTGCGCCCGTGTGTGGTCATTGTGATCATTGCCTCGGGCAGTTCCAACACCAGATCGACAATCTCTGCCGCAGGATCGCCGTAGCGCACGACGATGTCAACCGCTAAACCTATCTCTTTCCCCACTCGGGCGAGATAGTCGCGTGCATCGGCCGCAATCTCGGCCGGCGCATCAATGTCGACAACCCGCACGAGCAAGAGCGTTGCACCGAATTTTTCAGCAAGCGTCTTCGCATAGGGTAAAGCAGCCTCTGCAAGTTCGGATCCGTCTAGCGGCACGACCACTGTCCTGATCACGCCTATCCCCTTCCCACGCCACCGCTTGATTGCTCTCCATATTTGGGTCTAACTATCTCCATGCTGTTCGTGTGCCCCTGACCGATGTCAGCATAACATCCTGGGTACGTGCCTGTCACCAGCCTTTGCGTTATGATGCGCGTGCACCGCCGTGGCTCATGGCGTGGAGGAGGGGCAGTGTGACCGTCCGAATCCCGGTTGAGGAACTTCAGCGATTTGTTGCCACAGTCTTCGAGCGCGCAGGGCTCACAGCAGAAGATGCAGCAATCAGCGCTGAGATCTTAGTAGCCGCGGACGTCCGCGGGTTCGATTCACACGGCGTTGCCCGACTAGACTACTATCTACGGCGTATCGAAGCCGGGGCGATCAATCTTCGTCCACATTTTCGGACGATCGCTGAGACACCTTCGACAGTCGCCTTTGATGCCGACAATGGTATGGGCTTTCCCAGCGCCTATCGCGCTATGCGCCGTTGTCTTGACAAAGCGCGCGAGAGCGGAATCTGTCTGGCAACGGTGCGCCGCAGCAACCACTACGGCATCGCCGGCTACTATGCAACCATGGCCCTCGAAGAGCCAGGAATGATCGGTGTCTCCATGACGAATGCGACGCCGCTCGTCGTGCCACCGTATGCGCAAGAGGGTTACCTGAGCACTGCACCCATTGCGTTCGCCATCCCTGCAGGCAAGGAGCGACCATTGGTCTTCGATGGGGCGACGAGCACTGTTGCCTGGGGCAAGATCGAGATCGCACGCCGGAACCGGGAACCGATTCCCCTCGGCTGGGCGCTGGATGCCGAAGGTCGGCCAACCACCGATCCGTTTGCTGCGCGCTATCTCACACCACTTGGCGCCTTTCCCGAGCTCCGGAGCCACAAGGGATATGCACTGGCGCTGCTGGTTGAAGTGCTCTGTGGGCAGCTGGCCGGTGGCCCCTGGGCCAAGTACGTTGGTGGCTCGCGCTCCGAAACGATGGGCCCCTCAGGAACAGGGCACGCATTTTTGGCCATTCGGATCGATGTTTTTCGACCACTCGAAGAGTTTCTCGCCGAAATGGATGACATGCTTGGGCAACTGCGCCGTGCCAAGCCGGCGGCGGGTGCAGAGCGTGTCTTGGTACCTGGCGATCTGGAATTTCAAACGGAGCAAGAGCGGCGGGCATATGGGATCCCCGTGCATCCAGAAGTGCTGGAGCGACTGGAGCAAATCGGACAGCGGTATGATGTCCTGCTACCACACTAATGACTAGGCGGCCTTAATTAACCAGGGATACTCTCTGTTCCTTTTATTCCATAAGTTCTGATTCTGTTCATAAAACGTATTGGAAACAGAAATCTGCCAAGGGTGAAGAAAGGTACCGCTGCGAAAGGGATCAGGTGAAGGATGGGATCATCCTAAAATTGTAGTGCAGGGAGATGCCGTGGCCAGGAGCTGAGAGCATCCTTGTGAAGTCGAATCGCGAGAGGTAATGCTCCTGCAGGAAGCAAGAAGGGAAGTGGTTCACCTAGAAGTGCCTGCTGGGTGATCCGCTCTATTCGAACACTGACCATCGATGCCTTCAGGTGCGCATCACAAACTTTCCCCAAAATATACAGGTACAGGTCGGCGCCGTGTCGCATGAATCGTTCGGTTGCACGCACTTTGACAAGATCGCACTGCTCTTCAGAAGGCTGCGGCCGGGATGCTCCAATCGGGACTTCCGCCGGGCGCCATGGTGCGCAAAGGCTTGCCCAATAGATGAAGCTCCTTTCCAAAAGGAGAGCAACTGCTCAGATTTCTCATCGAGGAAGCTTCGGGTATATCGATGTTCAAGTATTGCCAACATTATCACTTTACTATTGATACTTCATTGCTCGCAACATAGTCATTACCCTGTATTTCAAGAGTACCCACTTCCTGCTGACGAAGCTCTGTAATGACGGGCCAAAGGCGGAAAAACTTGTCCCCAAAGCTCAATGGCCCTGATCGACATGCTCATCGCCAAGGCTGCAAAGTGGCACCGTTGGCCGCCGTCTGAGTTGACAAAGGTACGACAGGTGCTTGAGGGTTGCTATCAGCCCACCAAGGCCAAGAGCGGCACGTCTGGGTACGACTATTCCCCGGAGTTTGGCGCCTTTGCTGCTTCATCCCACCATTCTGCCCGGCAACGGGCCAGGAGGATGGGAAGAGTGATTCCATCACCAAGTCATAGGGGAAGGAATGTCTCGCTGTGCTGCGGAATCATTTGCCGATCCCCTGTGGTGTCTCATCCCCTCCTTCGATAAGCTCTTCGCGAAGGATGCGCTCTTATATCAGTGACCGGTTCTGGAGTGCTTCTCACCAACAGGAGTGACGAAGAAATGAGCCGGACGACTACCCGGAAGCATCAGTGATACCAATCTGTACTCCTGGCTTGACAAACTTGTTCCTTTCCTGGCCCGCATGGCTGCTACAAGCTATTTCTGATCTACCTCATGGCTTGACAATCTTATTCCTTTACTAAACAGGAGCAGATCGATCTTTATCTCCGGCTCCATTCATTGGGCGGATGAACATGCATCTGGTCAACCATCTGTCCAGCCAACTCTGATCCGGTTGCCAAACAAAAAGTTGTGTCCGGGAACACCCTCTCCAGTCAGATCTCCTCCGCGAGTCACACGCGTAATACTGTTTGCACGGCAAGATCCTACCCCTGGAGTGGGCAAACACACCGACGCTTTGTCTGGTCGCGACTGCATGACCTGTCTCGTGGTTCAGTGATCTGTAGGTTCAAGGTTAATCGCCGAGCCTCAGGCTCGCGAATTCCTCTGCTCGACTCCTGCTCATGGCCTGGCTTGCGGCTGCGTCTCTCCATGAGTCAGCCTGTACCTCACCCGGATAGTGCTTCAGGCATGGTCTTGGGGACAAGGGATCGATCGCAGTGACGCTTCGGTTGGCCAAAGCGTTCCGTCCTCGCGAGAGAATCCGGCGGTCGGCCATTGACAGAAGCCATGCCTTACCTCAATCAATAGGATAAAGGGTCAATTACTCTCATCAATAAAGAGAACTGGGTGATAACATGTTCCCGCATCACTAACATACTACGATACCTATTCCGATATACGTACAGAGGCGTGCTTTAGTTGCTGATGCCAGTGATTCTATCTCCATCGGCGAAAAGCGATCGTGCGTCACGTGAGCCTCTCAGGGGTTGAATGGATCAGCGGGAAGAGTTCAGAGCGATGCGCGCTGGAGCGAACAGGTTGTCAGCCCATCGACTTGACCTTCCCTGCCGCACATCACTACCTCGGTGTGTTGCTCACTTCACGGAATCACAGTCGGGTCGAACAAGAACACTGTCAATGTAGTTTGCCTGATTACTGACAATAGAGCAGGGATACTGGGTGAAGGATTACGCTGACTAGCTTGCCCTATCCGCAGTATCGGCCGGCTACTGCGCAATGGACAGTCAAAGAACAGAGGTCTTGTGACATGCCTCTGGTACTTCTCATGAGCCTTCTGGCAATCGCATGAGGGGAGAAACTGATCAGTTTGCGCATGCCGAAGGGAAACCGTGCAGTGAACGTCAGGACGATCTCACCGAGCAAGGAGTCATGTGTCCGGTCCTGGCATGCAACACCACTGCCAGAGAGACACCACGGGCGTGAAACCGTACTGCTAGGAACACCGAGACGCCTGCCCTAACCCGGCCGCTCAGCTACTCTGCAGTCTAGGCGTGTCGCGTGTTGAGCTCAGGCGTTGCCCCCTCTTTCTTGTCCTTCGGGATTCCTGGCGCAGTGTGGTGGCTAAGAATGATGAGGTCAGTGCTCGTTGTGACGATCTCTTCCCATACGATCTTGCTCGCCAGTTCATCGTCTTCACCAGAAGGAACGGCACAGCCCAAGGCGGGACCTTGCATACTTGTCACTAGGCAAGGCGCTTTGGTCGATAGAGAAGTCTATTGTTTGGTTTCCAAAAACGCAGCTCTTCCCCATCCTGTCAGCGAGGGTGAGCCTGTCCAGGAACCACTCCTGCCGCTCTCGCGTGACACGCTCCTTTCGGTTCCCGCAGCCCTGCTGACACATACCCTCCATGTCCAGACAAGAGACCGCCACCAGCTCTTCACGATGGAGCACGGCGCGCCACTTCGCTCGTCATGCGTGGGTAGAATCCCACGGTGCGGTCAAGCTCATGCTCAGTGGGCTAAGCGATGTTTCGTTTCCTCGATCGGATGCTGTGCACAAGCTGGAGCACGCACAGAACGCCGAGTAACAGAGCGAGGATGCCACTTAGGACAAGTGCCGCTTCCGCAGTTCCCCACGTGTCAGTCTGCCATTCACCCTCACGGGCTTCTCCAGACCCCCGGAGAACAGGCACCTGAAGTGCTTCTGCCACAAGTATCATGGCTGCATCTCAGTGGTTGCTCGGGCAACTTGTACTTCTCTCGCGTCCCTGCCGCACCGGGTTTCCACCGTCGCACAGCGACGAGGGTGCCTCCCAGCAGTGCTTCTCACCAGCGACTGGTCTCCCAGCATTCGGGGCACTGATACGAGACATAGCGAGCCCACGCGAGGAGGTCTGCGATATCCGGAAACTGATGCCCGTCTCCCGCATTCCAGGCCTGCCAGACGGTCCCAGTGTCATCCGCCACAAGGACAGCTGCGGCAGGGGTTTCATCTCCCACCAGCCATCCAAACCGGCGATGAAGCTCACTTCCCTCGGCAAGCGCGACTGGATAGTGCGGTACCCTTTCTCTCCAGTCGAGGATCAGGACGTCTGTGAGTGGCACAATGGCAAGCACTTCCATCCGCTCCGCTTGGAGCTCTGGGACATGGTGATCCAGTTGTGAGAGGTATGCATGGCAGGCTGCACAGGGCCATGCATGAGTGAAGACCAGCACCAGACCCGAACGCAGGTAGTAGCGGCGCGTGGCAATGATCCGACCGTCGATTCCCTCAGCTTCAAAATCTGGTAGCCGATCACCTGGTGTAATGGGCATACGCGGACTTCCAACTTCCCTCGACTCGTCAGCCAGGCAGTTAAAGCAATAGTACCTACGCTGGTCTACTCCCGCCATTCTGATCCGGAGCAATGGGTGAGGTGAAAAGTGCCCCTTTTGCTGTTGGCTCCTTCGCTGCAGCTGCCAGATGCCTCCAATGCCCCACCTGTCGTGCACCCTCGATTGCCTTTCCACGGTCAAATTCTCCGCCGAACAGTGGTCCTTGTCCGAAGGTGCAACCACTGCGGGCGAGTGCGAGGTACACGGCAAATTCGTCAATCTCCTCAGCGAGGCTAACTAATGAGAGATCATTGGCAATTCGCAGCAGGGCCCGCGTCAGAGTGGCAGCGCGAGGGTCAGTAAGGAACGAGCGTATAAATCCGCGTGGAATTCGGATCCCTCCCCGTTGCAGGTTGACCAATGGGTCGATTCCTTCGGGCGTAAGTTTCGGATCGCGGACTACCACGCCAATCTGTTCGCGTGCCAGGACCGTGAGTCGTTGAGACAATCCAGGAAGGCGCAGAAGACTCGCGGGTAGGTCCAGCCACAGTCTACCGCGCGATGCTGGCTGCGCCGCTAGCTGGTGTGCTAACTGACTGATGATTGTTTCGTCTAAAAACGCCGGGCTGGGGAAGGTAAGAACAACCAACCAACGTTCCGGGAGCTCTTGTAGCCAAGCGAACGCTTCAGCTATTGCCCGTTGGGCCAGGATAATATCCACGCCAGCGCGTGTGGCCAGGGAGGCGAGGTCTTCTGCTTGCCACCGTTTCCCCTGTGGGTCGACCCATGCCGGGAAGAGTTCGAAGCCTACAACCTCACCGCTCCGCAAGTGCACAACCGGCAGCCCGCAAAAAACGACTGCCTCATGCTCGACTCCGTCTCGTAGTGCTTGTAGAAGCGCGAACTCCTGTGGGGTTTCCTCAGCCAATTCGGGATGAAAGAATACCAGTCGTCCCTTTCCTTGCCGTTTGGCGCTATAGAGCGCAAGGTCAACCTTGCGCAGAACCTCCGAGGGCTCGCAGGGGTCGTCTTGGGTGCAGAGCACAACCCCGATACTTGTGCCTAGTGTCACCATGTGGCCATCAATCTGGTACGGGTGCGAGAGAGCGACGAGCAAACGCGCCGCCAACTCCCGTGCTCCGTCCCGATCACAAAGCGGCGCGATCACGAGAAACTCATCGCCTCCAAGCCGGCCCACGATGTCATCCCGTCGCACGGTTCGGGAAAGCCGGCTTGCCACCTCGCGCAGGAGAGCATCTCCAGCCACATGCCCAAAGGTGTCGTTGACCCCTTTGAACCCGTCGAGGTCGAGAAGAAGCGCAGCGAACGGTTGGCGCGCTTCGATCAGCTGCTCCAAAGAGGCGATAACCGCTGAGCGGCTTGCCAAACCGGTCAAGCTATCCGTCGTTGCCATCCGCTCCAGCTGCTGGCGGGTACGCACTTGCTCCGTGATGTCAAAAGCGATCCCAATGACACCGCTGATCTCACCAGAGGGGTCTCGTAACGGCTCGAGACGAACTCGGTAGACGTGTTCAGCCCACTCGAACTCGTATTCTTGCGGTTCTCCAGCGAGTGCAAGACGATGCAAGCGAAGAGGCAGATATTCTGGATCTTCTGTGCCGAAGTATTCGAACAGAGTCTGGCCAACAACTTGTCCAGGGCGAAGACCAAGCTTTGGCAAGCCGCTGCCCTCACTTGAGGTGAAGACGAGGTCGCGATCCACCGTCCAGACAATTGCTGGAAGCTGCCGTAGGACTGCCTGGAGGCGTGCCTCCCGCTCAGCAAGGAGGCGCTCGATCGAGCGGCGCTCATCGATTTCTTCTCGTAGCTGCTCGCTCAGTCGACGCAGTTGTTGATTTGTGGCTGCTTGGCGCCACCCGATGGCCAAAGCCAGAGCAAGCGTAAGCGTTGCCAGGATGCCAAGAACCCCAACGACCCACGGAAAGGGGACGAGCAGCGGCTGGACGCGTGCCGTGCCGAGTCGGGCACTCACACGTAGTACACCGATATCTGCCTGAGTGATTGGGACTTGAGCGCTCACAGCTGGTGCCTTGGGGTGCGGCGTTCCGGCTGCAAGAAGCAGCTCGCCGTTCAGAAAGATCGTAAGCGCGTTTCCACGGTGAATCGCTGCTTGCACCGCAGGCCCCAAAAATACCCCAGCATCGAGAATAGCTACTACTTCTCCATCCGGGCTGTGCCGTTGGATGAGCAGAGCGGACCGACCTCCTGGCAGTTCTGCTCGTCTGAGCACCACGCTCCCCGGTGCGCTGTGTGGTACTCCCGTCACGAGCGCGAGCAGATCGCCCTGGCGTGTCGTCCAATCATGAGCAATGAAGTGCGTTACCATACCTGAGGGGTTCCTCCGTCCGTACCAGAGGAGTCCCGGAAGGCGCTGGTCATCAATGCTGACCTGTTGGGTGCGGCTTGGATCAAGCTGGTGCAGCTGGTTCTCAAGCAGTGTTCGGATGTCGTTTGCAGCTGCGATCGCTTCACTTTGGGTTTGGGCCAGCAACGTCTTCTCCTGCCAGCGTTGAAGGGTGACTGTTGTCAAGATAGTAAGGGCCAGTCCAGCAGCGAGAGCTGCCCACGGTGCCCAGCGGAAAAGACTTCGTCCTGCCGCTCGATCGTACCGTAGCCCAGCGAGGATAGTGAGGAGGTTGGCAACTGTGAACAACGCGAGAATGGGAGAGGTGGTGTTGCCGCGCATAACCAAATCACTCCGGGTGAATGAAGTAAACAGCGTAAACAGATGCAATGCCGCCGCGAGCGTCGCGGCCACCGCAGAAATGCTGACCCAGGTCCCATGCTTACCGAATACCAACGCCAGAAGTGCGAGTCCGGTGAGGGTGAGCGACGCAACAGCGATCAGATCGTGGTCGGTTATGACGCTGGACACGCGCCTACTGACGATCCCAGTCGCGATGGCAAGGCCGACCGCGGATCCACTGGCCGTGAGCAGAGCGTAGCGATGCCAGGGATTCAGAGGAATGGCGAGCGTGCTGAAGAAAGCGGTTCCGACAATAACCAAGACACTGATAATGATCGGAAAATCTGGGGTTACCTCGTTCCTCGTGGCGAGACTAGCCCAGGCCGTGAAGCTGAAAGCAACCACCCATACGAGGGCAGCAAATGAACGGTGCGCCCACGACCGAGCACGCTGCTGAGAGACTGGAGCAAAACATGATCGTACTGGGGGAGGCTGTTTGTCGTGCTGTGCTCTTTCGATCATCCTTGCCCCGGTTTGAGCGTTAGCCTACGTCGGTTCCAGAAACGTCAAGTCGCGGCGATCACCGTCGTGCACCAGCGTTCCTCGATCCTTTTAACGAGAGATCATGTGGCGACGATCACCGTCGCGCACTGGCCTACGCCTTGTTGCGTATTACGACAGATCTTCCCACTGGTGAATAGCCTGATCGTCCAAGACCGTTGCGGGCAGAACGAAAGCAGGCCGCCTGCGTGAGGCGGCCTGCAGTCTGCGCCAACGTGCGGTGCACTCAACTACAGCCGAGACTGTTCCCACAATTCAAGCACTTGTAGCAGGAGCCGTTGCGGACAGTCAGATGTCCACAGACATCGCAGAATGGGGCGTCGCCCATGAGTTGGGCTAGCTGCTCATCAAGCGCGTCACGCTGCAGACGATGAATAGCTCCGTTGCCGGCAAGCGTGACGGCCACGAGCTCCGGTGCGAGTTCGGCCTGGCCGTTGATCCGCGTTCTTGGGACCGATGAAGGGTTTGATGTCTCCTCTGATTTGCTGGATGGACCTGTCGCTGATGTGTGTTCTTGGGGCGTCTCGGTTCCTGTTTGACGAACCTGCACTGGCTGATCGGATGGCGGTACCTGGACGAAGTCGGTGCGCCCCAGATACTCGTACCCGAGGACACGGAAGATATAGTCGATGATCGACGTGGCCATCTTGATGTTGGGGTGACCTTCCACGATCCCTTGCGGCTCGAACCGTTGGAAGGTGAAGGTATCAACAAACTCTTCCAAGGGTACGCCATACTGCAATCCCTTGGAGACAGCGATGGCGAAGCAGTTCATCAGGCTCCGGAAGGCCGCGCCTTCCTTGGCGACGTCGACAAAGATCTCGCCGAGTGTCCCGTCCTCGTACTCACCGGTGCGCAAGTAGACCTTCTGGCCACCAACGCGTCCCTCGTAAGTGAAGCCGCGGCGCTTGGCTGGCAATGGGCGGCGGCGTGGTCGTTCGACCACAACCACGTGCACCTGTTTTTCCGGCTCAGTTGCTGTTCGCGCCTCGGCTGAAGCCGCCTTGTGTTTTTCGTCTTTCTCGCCGCTGGACCTCGTAGAGAGTGGTTGCGAGAGCTTGGAACCGTCACGGTAGATCGCCAATGCCTTTAGGCCGAGCCGCCAGCCCTCAAAGTAGGCCTTTGCCACGTCCTCAACCGTCACGTCGTGCGGCATGTTGATCGTCTTCGAAATGGCCCCAGAGAGGAACGGTTGCACTGCTGCCATCATCCGGATATGCCCCATGTAATGAATGAATCGGCTCCCATGTTTGCCGCACTTGTTGGCGCAGTCAAAGACTGGCAAATGCTCTGGCTTCAGGTGTGGTGCACCTTCTACTGTCTGTCGCCCACAGATGACGTCATTGGCTTCCTCAATGTGCTGAGGAGTGAAACCTAGTGCGCTCAGCAGGTTGAACCCCGGCTGACTCCACTGCTCGGGTGTGAACCCGAGCCGGCGGAGTGCTGCTTCGCCTAATACAAATGGGGTGAAGGCATGACGCAATTCGAAGACGCCTGGGAGGGCAGCTTCGATCCGCGCCAGTTCCTCGTCAGTCAAGCCGCGTGCACGGAGCGTCTCACGATTGATGTGCGGTGCGCCGTCGAGTGTCAGTGTGCCGAGGACGTATCGCAAGATATCCTCGATCTGTTCCGGTGAGTAACCGAGTCGCTCAAGTGCTGGAGCGACTGATCGATTGACGATCTTGAAGTATCCTCCGCCAGCAAGCTTCTTGAATTTCACGAGTGCAAAGTCCGGTTCAATGCCGGTGGTGTCGCAGTCCATGAGCAATCCAATCGTCCCGGTTGGAGCAAGGAGTGTGACCTGCGCATTGCGATAGCCGTAACGCTGGCCGAGCTCGAGTGCACGATCCCACGCTTCCCGTGCAGCAGCGACCAGCGCTGGTGGGCAGTGTGTTGGATCAAGCCCTTGGGGTGTAATATGCAGTCCTTCGTACTCTTCCGGGTGTGCAGCGTAGGCGGCACGGCGATGATTGCGGATGACGCGCAGCATATGCTCGCGATTTTCCGGGAAGGCTGGGAAGGGGCCGAGCACCTCTGCCATCTCCGCTGAAGTCGCGTAGGCCTCGCCAGTCATGATTGCTGTGATGGCTGCGGCGACAGCGCGTGCCTCGTCCGAGTCATAGGGGAGTCCCATGGTCATCAGGAGGGAACCAAGGTTGGCATAGCCAAGTCCAAGCGTGCGGAACCGGTAACTGTTCCAGGCGATCTCACGGCTTGGATACTGGGCCATGAGCACCGTGATCTCAAGCACAATCGTCCAAAGTCGAATGGCATGACGGAACGCAGCGATGTCGAACTCCCCGGTCTTCGGATCGTAGAACTTCATCAGGTTGAGCGAGGCTAAGTTGCACGCGGTATCGTCAAGAAACATATATTCAGAGCACGGATTAGAGGCATTGATGCGTCCTGATGCCGGACACGTGTGCCAATCATTGATTGTGGTGTCGTACTGTATGCCAGGATCAGCACATTGCCAGGCTGCCTCAGCAATCATGTTCCAGAGCTCACGCGCCCGGATGGTCTTCGCAATGCGCCCATCGGTGCGCCATCGCAGATGCCACTCCCGATCCTCAAGCACCGCCCGCAGAAACTCGTCTGGTACACGGACTGAGTTGTTCGAGTTTTGACCGGAAACCGTGGCATAGGCCTCACCGTTGAAATCGGCCGAGTAACCGGCGGCGACCAGGGCAGCGACCTTCTTCTCCTCTTCAGCCTTCCAGCGGATGAACTTTTCAATATCGGGGTGGTCGATATCGACAACGACCATCTTGGCAGCACGGCGGGTCGTACCGCCGCTCTTGATGGCTCCCGCAGCACGGTCGAAGACCTTGAGGAAGCTCATGAGTCCGGAAGACGTTCCGCCACCGGATAACGGCTCCCCCTCACCGCGGATCTTGGAGAAGTTCGTTCCTGACCCGGCGCCATATTTGAAAACACGCGCCTCCCGGAGTACCAGATCGAAGATACCACCCGGATTCACCAGATCATCCTCAACCGACTGGATAAAGCAGGCGTGCGCTGAGGGATGGGAATACGCATCTGGTGACTGCTGAAGCTCGCCGGACTCAGGATCGACATACCAGTGACCTTGCGGTGGTCCGGCGATTCTGTAGGCCCAGTAGAGGCCGGTGTTGAACCACTGTGGTGAATTTGGTGCGCCGATCTGATGGAGGAGCATGTAGGCAAACTCGTCCTCGAAGGCCTGGGCATCCTCGGACGTCGCAAAGTAGCCATAGCGCTCTCCCCAGTTGCGCCAACAACCGACAAGTCGACGCACTACCTGACGAACACTGCGTTCTGGCCCGAGGACTGGTTTGCCTTGTTCGTCGAGGTTAGGTTGTCCCTCTTCGTCGTATTGAGGTACTCCTGCCTTGCGAAAATACTTCGAAACGACGATGTCGGTCGCAACCTGCGACCAGTGCTCTGGCACCTCAGCATCGGTCATCTCGAAAACGACCGTGCCATCTGGATTGGTGATGCGTGAAGTCCGCCGAGTCCAGCGAACTGTCTCGTACGGATCTTGTCCCGGCTTGGTGTAGAAACG
>CALIMB010000038.1 GCA_938028665.1 uncultured Thermomicrobium sp.
GCACTTGAGGTTGGAGGTTTCTCGAGTCCGCACACCGAGGCGGCTCGTACCCGTGAACTCTTACGCGAAAGGATCCCCGGATATAGTCCAAGCTCGCTCATCGTGCTTTTCTCTCATCCGACGCTCCGCCCCTCTGATCCCTCCTTTATCGAACAGGCACAGCGGGCACTCAGTGCCGTGACCTCGGTGCCTCACGTGACCGACATCGGTTGGTTCATGGAGAATCCAAGCCAGATCGCTCCCGATGGTTCACTGGCTTACGCGGTCATCAATTTGGACCTCCAGCCTGAGGAAGCACAGCGGGTCCTGGAGGAAATAGAAGCTGCGATCCTCCCCACCGAGCTCCACGTCCAGTTGGCTGGAGCCCCGGCGTTTTATGCTGACCTTGAACGCGTGACCGAGCGTGACCTTCGCCGCGCCGAGTTGATCGCTTTTCCCTTCGCGCTCGCTGCACTTGTGTTCGTGTTCGGCAGTGTCGTCGCCGCAGCCGTACCGCTCTTCATCGGCGGTGTGACCGTCGCTCTTGTCCTCGGCATCGTCTACCTACTGACACGGGTCATTGAACTCTCTATCTTCACCTTGAATGTTGCTACTCTACTCGGACTTGGCCTTTCCATTGATTATTCACTCTTCCTTGTCAGCCGATTCCGCGAGGAAGTGTTTGCCAATGAGCTCCAGGATGCCGTCGCACGTACAACAGCCACTGCAGGTCGAGCGGTCTTCTTCTCAGGGTTGACGGTGATGATCGGCCTTTCCGGGCTCGGTTTCTTCGAGTTCCTCTTCATGCGCTCCGTGGGCATTGCCGGAATCCTTGTCGTCCTCGTCGCTGTCAGTGCCAGTCTCACCCTGCTTCCCGCAATACTCGGCCTACTCGGCCGGCGGATCGATGCGCTGCAAGTTATCCACCGAGGTCCAGAGACAGGCCGCTTCTGGCATGCTGTGAGCGGATTCGTCATGCAGCGCCCGCTGCAGGTTGCTGTTCCAGTTATCGTCCTGCTGGTGCTTCTGGGGCTCCCCTTCCGTCATGTTAAGTTGAGCTCTCCGGATGCAACGATTTTGCCCACCTCCACCCCATCCCGGCAGGCTCTCGAGGAGTTCCGACGCGCTTTCGGGGACGGTGCCCTCTCCCCAATCATCATCGCCGTCGAGACCGAGCACCCTGTGAATGCCCCTCAAACCCTCGCCGCTCTCTATGAGTTCACACGCCAGCTTGCCGCTGATCCTCGCGTGACGCGTATCACCAGCATCGTCACGATCGATCCGCGGCTCAGTCTGGCTCAGTACCAGATCCTCTACGCTGATCCCACACGGCTTCCTGACCCGGTTCTCCGCCGAGCCTACGAGCAATTAGCTGGCGATCACCTCACCGCGATCTACGTTTATACTGACAGTCTGCCTGCGAGCGATCGCGCCAAACAATTACTCGCTGACATCCGACGGATGGATCCAGGCCCTGGACTGCGACTGTGGGTGGACGGCGGTACTGCCGAGATCGTCGATGTTGTCGATCGGATGTACAGTGAGTTCCCCTACGCCGCTCTGACGGTCGTCCTTGCGACGTACGTTGTACTCTTTCTCCTCCTACGATCTGTCTTCCTGCCGCTTAAAGCGATCATCCTCAACGCCCTCAGTCTCACGGCCAGTTTCGGTGCCCTCGTCTTCGTGTTTCAAGATGGGCACTTCAGCTCATTGCTGCGCTTCTCCCCACTCGGCTTCACCGAAGCCTCGCTCCCCATCGTCATGTTCTGTATCCTGTTCGGGGTCTCGATGGACTACGAGGTCTTTCTCCTCAGCCGCATGCGTGAGGTATGGGATCAGACCCGCGATAACCATCGCGCCGTGGCAACCGGACTCGCACGTAGCGGCCGAATTATCACCGGTGCCGCCTTGATTCTCGTCGTCGTGGCCACCGCATTTGTGACTGCTGACGTGGTGCTCATTAAGGCCCTTGGACTCGGTATCGCCTTAGCGATCGCCCTGGATGCAAGTATTGTACGCACGCTCTTGGTCCCTGCCACGATGCGGCTCTTGGGACAATGGAATTGGTGGGTACCGCAACGGCTGGCACGTGTGCTCGAAGCAGCGAGATTGGAACACTAAATGCGGAGGCGAACTTTTCTCGGTTGGCTGGCCCTCGTGCTCTCCTCCTGCTCTGGTGGTCAACAGCAACCAACAACTCCTCAACGAACAGCTCAGGCCAGTCCACGCCCAGCGAGCCTGTTCTTGACACCGCCGCCAGCGCCGCAGCCGGTGGAGTTCCCACGCGACTTCGGCTCGCATGACGTGTTGACCGAGTGGTGGTACTACACCGGCCACCTTACTAGTGCTCTTCAGCAGCGCTTCGGCTTCGAGTTTGTTGTCTTTCAAGTGCAACGCTTCGGTTATCCCGTCCTATATGCCGCTCACGCCGCAATCACTGTGGTCGATCGGCAGGCTTTCCATTGGGATGAGCGAGTCATACCCCTACCACAGCGCCAAGCAGGGTGGCCGCTCGAGCTCCGCGTCGTAGACTGGAGGCTCCTGAGTGATGGTCAGCAGGACCGACTTGAAGCACGCGGGCGCGACTTCGGCTTTATTCTTGAACTCCAGTCGCAGCGCCCCCCGATCCTCCATGATGAGGACGGCTACTTCTCCTGGGCGCCAGAGACCGGTTCCTACTATTACTCGCGGACGCGCCTCACGGTCACCGGCACACTCGAGGTTGAGGACGAACGCTTCTCGATTGCAGGACTTGCATGGAATGATCACCAGTGGGGGAACTTCCTCCTTGGTTCTGGCGGATGGGATTGGTTCTCCCTCCAGCTCGATGACGGTACGGACCTCATGCTCTGGCAGTCCCGTGACGCCACTCAGCGCATCCTCACCCGGAGCGGGACGCTTGTGCGGTCTGATGGATCAGTGCTAGCACTCAGTACCGAGCACATTCGGATCACCAACACCGGGTGGTGGAAAAGCCCATCCAGTGGTGCCATGTACCCGAGCGGTTGGCACCTGGAGGTCGTTTCGCCTGATCTGGCACTCACAGTGACCCCACTCGTCCTTGATCAGGAGCTCCTGACCCTCCGTTCCACCGGTGTCATCTACTGGGAAGGCGCAGTTGAGACAACCGGGACGCACGACGGACATCCAGTTCGTGGACAGGGGTACGTCGAGCTCACTGGGTATGCCCACCAAGCTCCCTAGAATGATCAGCGCATTCCGAACCTCACCCTTCTCCCGTTGACACTGGAGTTGTTCTCCGGCAGGACCTGCGCCATTCGGAGACATGACCTCCAATCACCACACGTTCGTCTGCTACACCAACTAAGCTGTTGTTTCACTCCGAGAGGGAACAGAACACGAAGGAGCATCCACAAGCAATCTCAGCCATGAAGTCATATCATCTCGGCTCATCTCCAGGCCTGCAACCCTGTTGCGATCGCTGGCTCTTGTCCTCGTTCCCTTCTCTTCACCGCCGCACTCTCAGGCCTCTTGGAGAACCCCCGTCTCGGTCCACATCTCCTCCCAGCCAAACGCCTTCCCTCACCGCTCCAGTTCGAAACGCAGCTTCGCCGCGACCAGTCGACCGACCAGTTCAGTAAGGAGCTAATCACCCACTTTTGCTACACCGCTTCCAGGCATCTCGTAAACGACGCCGATCTTCGCTGCAATACACCCGAGTTTGGATACGATTCCCACCTGACGAAGAGATCGCCAGCGTCGTTGACCCAGAAAACCCACCGCATCGTGCTACCGGATCAAACCATTGCTCCTACCGTTTCAACAACGCCACCGGATTGCGGCAAGCCATTGCACCGAGCGTTTTTTCACGGGGATGAAACTCGAGACGACGGACAGGTCCCGCATCGGACCAGCAATGGGGGGTGGTGATCCCGTGCCTCCATCCAATCGGAAGTACGGTGTTGTTCTCATGGCCAGCTGGAAAACGGGAGCGAGCTCGGCTGGCCATGTACTGCGCAAGGAGGCGTTTGCCTTAGCCGCTCGACCGACGGTGGCCTCACCTGGAGTGAGCCGATCGCCGTTAAGAAAGGGAAAGGAGCGAGTATCGGATCAGCATGCAGCGCACTCTTCTGCGATAAAGAGTGACCCACCGTTGATAACAGTCGTACTTTCGCCGTATTGTGGACGTGTTTCCCTCACAGCAACGCTCTTTGTCAATAGCCCGCAAGGTCGCTACACCCGTTCTCCGATCGTTCTCATCCCCTCTGAGGATGGGAGACTGACCTGAAGGTCACCGCAGAAGGATTCGGGATGGTATCCTCACCGTTCTTTTCAGACGACCGGCCCTGCTGATGACTGTGCTGCAGACCAGTTCTTAATTCCGGCCGTGGCCCTTGAGGGGACAGTCTAGGGCATTTTCATAACTCTTCCAAGGGGAACGCGGGGGGCCCTTCGACTGCGACGCACAGATGAGGGTTGTTCAGTCGACCGGTGGCGGACAAATCTGGAGTAATCCGGTCCCAGGCGTTCAGCTAAAGGACGGCCTCACCAGCATCCGCAAGTTGGTCGGTACACGACAGGCAAGCTGGCACAGCAATACGGGGGAATATCGTCGTCGCTGTCACGAATCCTCAGCACCTCACGATCGTCTTTGTCTATCACAGAACTCCCAATCCGGCGGCGCAAGCGGGCTGCTTCTTCACGGGTGAGAATCTCAACATCGGTCACCCCCCGACTCGGATCCAGATCACGCATAAACTGCATTCCAGAGCAATGCCTTCCAGGGCATTTTCAACGATGCTCTAACCACTTGGTCAGCACGCTCATCGACGACTCCAGGGGGACACCACAATGGTTCCCTTGGGCTGGGATGCTCCCAGATGGCCAGCTGGTCGTGGGCTGAGACGAGGTGACCACCCGCCGTCCCAGGTGACAGGTTTGTTCACCTTCTTTGGGTCGAGGGGAGATTCCCGACCCCTCTCAATAGATCGACTTCTCCGTCACACCGTAGGACAGTACGTAACACACGGACGCTGGCCGGAAGTCTGCAACCTGGCAGGGTAGAGCGATGCCTCATGTGCGAACGCAGCGGAAAGGGGCTGCATTGTCTTCCACACAAGCTACACTGGACGAACCGTCGGATCTCACAAGAGCACCAACGTCGTCTGGACCTGTTTGCACGCGGAGGCTATCTCTCGGCAACTTGATCGGTATGCGGACGCACTATGTGACGGCTACCAGCAGAAAGCGAGGTGCACAGGACGTTCTCCCAACGCAGGCAAGGGACAGCAACACAAGGAGCACTGCCCCCAACCTTCCACCATAACACGCCTTGCCGTCTTGTCTCCCTAAGACGAGCAAGCACACTGACGCACGTAAGCTTGTGCCCCACACGACCAGTTCACAGAGGTCCTGTCACCAGTTTGGTTCACCTTCTCGCAACTGCACCGTAACCCGGAAATGGAGAACCACGAGACCCTTCATCTCCGTGGCAGCCGAGTGCGACTAGACAGAGCCACTATCGACCCTGCCCCCTTCCTCGCCTGGATCGATTTCCCTGTATCATGCTCTGATGTTTCCTGATAAACAGTTATGTTAGATTATGATACGTTTACTTCTCATATTTCTGGTACTGCTGATATGTTTTTGATCTTTGGCTTCTTACGTCAGTATATCTGACATATCATCGTATCGATGGATATTTGGAAAGAGAGGATGCTCCTTCGTCCAATCCAACAACGGACAGAAGCGCCGTGACAACGCGTCAATGGGCAGGGGGGACTCACTGCGCTGCAAACATCTTTTCTGGCGAAGGATCCCTGAGAGGATCTCCCCTTGTGTCATCCTGGTGTGACCTTGCCAGAACGGACAGCATGGTGCACTAGCCGTTGGCTATCGCTGCCAGCAACTCTGGTCATCTCAGCACATCGCCAAGCGCCTGTTGCAACGCCAGGACCTAATCTCGCCAGCAGGGTGAGTCACCAAGCAGGCGATCGTCTTGACAGGAGTGACGGCGAAGATTAGAATATCGGCCAACAATTGAGAGGCCGGCGCTCATCCAGAGCGGTGGAGGGAACGGCCCGAGGAAACCCGGCAACCAGCGCAGGCCCCTGCGCCAGGTGCCAATGCCGGCGGAGTAAAGATACTCCGCACGATGAGCGCGGTCCTTGT
>CALIMB010000039.1 GCA_938028665.1 uncultured Thermomicrobium sp.
ATGTTCGACCTTGAAGACTATGTCGAAGCGGAAACAGCTGTGGCGATTTTGGCGACCGCCCTTATTCTCTCACCAAAAGCTCGTCGTGTTCTTCGTCGCGGCGTGGTCTACGGACTCGCCGGTGCATTGACAGTAGCGGAGATGGGCCGCACCCTCCTTCGCGGCGTGCAGGACGGCTTTGCTTCGGCCATCTCCCGTGCCCGTCAAGCACCGACGATTAGTGCGAACTAAGCCTGGGGGAAGCCGTGCAGGAAGAACGCGATATCCAGCAGCTTGCCTCCGACGAGACATCGGAGTCACCCCATGACGGCGGGCAACGCCCAGCTCAGCGCCCAGGCCGTCGTCGCTCCACCGGCAGCGAGTCAGCTGGATCGACCGAGCAGGTTATGGCCGAGACACCACCAACATACTCTGACGCAGACGCCACCAGCACGGCGGCCTCTGCACCACCTGCGAGTATGGTGCGGGCCGAGCAGTTGCTCGATGAGGCTCTAGTCTGGGGTGCGGCGTTCGGGACTGTTTTTGCACGACGGGCTCGTCGCCTCATCGCACGTGCCCGCGAGGAGGTCGAGGACCTCTGGGCAGAAGCAGAGGCGATCAGAAACCAGTGGCAGAAGCAGCTCCGGCATCGACGCACACATCCGGGACAGTAAGTCTTACTCGGGGGAAATGGAACAATGACCGGTGCGCCGCACGGTACGCCGGTGGTGCAAGTTGCCCACCGGTTGCCGGGACGGATACGTTTCCGCATCGTTCTTGACCAACCCGAGCGGATAGCAAGCGTTCCACGCACATTGCGCTGTCCGGGGATTCGTACCATCCAGGCGAATCCTCTCACCGGCAGTGTCCTCGTCGAGTACGACCCGCAGCTGACTAATGAAGCAGCGATCGCTCAATGCCTCGAACAACTCCTTGAGCAACCAACCGCAACCACTTCGCCCCCACTCACCCAGCGTGGAACATCCAGTCCCGTGGTCGATCACCGCACTCTGCACGTCGATAGCCAGGGACGTCGTTGGCAACGGGTCCGTTTACGTGTCATTGGGCTCGAAGATAACCACACCCTTGCTCGCGAACTGGAGACAAAGCTCCACGCCCTCGGGGTTCGGTTCGTTCGTGCCAGTGTCGCCACTGGCCGTATCCTGCTCGAACATGACGTGGACACCCTTGCACTCGAGACTATTCTGGAAACAGTCAGCGGACTCTCACTCCCTGAGGAACCTCCGACACTGCGTCGGACGATTGTGCCAACTGACCGTGGCCCTCTGGTCTACGCCAGTTTGCGAGCACTCTTGGCAGCCTCTGGCCTGGGTCTCACCGCTACCCGTCAACTCTTCGGTGCCACTGGACCCCTCACTACAAGCGCCATTCCAGGAATCGCTGCTGACCTCGTGACCGTCTTGCGTGGCTTTCCTGCTCTGCGCGAAGGACTCCGTCGTGCTTTCGGACCAGCGGCTGCGGATATCACCACCAGCTCAGTCAGTATGACCGCACAAACACTGAACAACCAACAATTGGGGCTCCTTGTCAGCCTCACCGAAGCCCTCCGCCTGCTCTCCGCCCTCCTACCTTGGCGCCGAGCTTGGCAGCGCTACGAGACTGGACTCCTGCGCCGTGACCTTGCACGTCCAGGTCAGCAGGTGACGTTGCGGGCAGGAGACCGCGTCCCCTTCTCGAGCCGTATCCAGCGTGGCCGCGCTGATGTGCTCCTCCCTGACGGCCACTTCGCACGCGTGCGCCCCTTCCGCCGCCTCCCAGCCGGCACGCTCCTGCTCAGTGGTGAGCTTTCTGTCCTTCTCCAACCACCACCACCTGCCGGCCCCTTCGCTCCCCAGGAACCACGCCCTCCACTCTTGCACTGGTACCTTCGTCTCATTACTCCACTCGCCTTTGCCTACGCCGGCCTCGCCGGCCTTCTCTCCCGCTCCCTCACAGCAGCAGCCCGTGCCCTCGTCCTCCTCAACGCCCGTACCGCACTCATCGGAGCCGAGGCAGCGGACCTCGGCGCTGTCGCCCGAGCCTTACGCGGCGGTGCGCTCGTCACCGCCCTGCGCCCTGGCCGGCGCCTCACGCAACCAACAATCGTTATCCTCGACCACCCAGGACTCCTTGCTGAAGGCCTAGAGCTTGATCACTGTGTGACGCTTGGCGATGGGCTGACAACTGGTGCAGCACTCGGCGTAGTTGCTCACCTGGCGCGCGGTACAGCTTGGTACCAGGCTCTGGCCAACCTAGCTCAAACACCGAACGAGCTTGATCCGGCCAACTATCGCCTGACTCTTGCCGACCCAGCGATACTCAGCCAACTCCCTGCTGAGCAACGTCGTGCCTTCCTTGGTGTCCCGGTGATTCTGGCGCTTACTCAGCGACCCGGTAACCGCCTTGCCGCACTGGTCTCCTTTCGGCCAAAACCGCGTCCCTTCCTTGAGGAACTGGTCAACACCTGTCAACACGCGCACATTTGTCTCATCGTGCGGGTGCCCAACACGCTCCCACCAGCCTGGCTCCAAGCCCTCGGCATCGACGCCGTTCCGGCACCCGATCCCGTCTCGCTTGTTCGCGACCTTCGGACACGTGGTGAAATTGTCCTCTACGTCGCTGATCATGGTCGGGCTGGTCCAGCCTTCGCTGCGGCTCATTACGCAGCCTTGCTCACCTCAACCCGACATCCCGTCGATGTTCCTGTTGATGTGCTGGTACCCGATCTCGGTGCTCTCGCGGCGCTCATTACCAGCAGCCGGAGGCGTGATCTCGCTGTTCGTGACAGCGTCGTGCTTTCGCTTGCGGCCAATGTCTTAGCACTAGGCGTTGGATTAGGCGCCACCCCTTCACCGTTTTTGACAACGTTGGTATTGGGGGGCGGTGCGTTTCTCGCGCTCCTCGTCGGTTGGGTCCGCCTTTGGGGTGGTGAGCGTCAGACGACCCTCCCGTTCATTGACCCCGAACCGGAACGCTGGGCTGCCCGCACTCCACAGGAAACACTCCAACTCCTTCGTAGTCGCCCAGAGGGCCTGACCAGTGCCGAAGCACGAGAGCGACGTGCTGCCCCTTCCTTCGAATCGTCCGAAGGACCTTGGATGCGCGCACTTATCAGCCAGCTGAGCTCACCTCTTCTTGCTATCATGGCTGCAGGAGCTGGATTGTCCCTCGCTGTTGGAGCTTCGCTCGATGTCGCGATTATCACTGGCACCCTGCTCTTCAATGTCGCCGTTGGCGCCTGGCAAGAGCAGCGCGTCTCTCGTGCCACTCTACAGCTGGCTGCGCTATCTGCCCCACCAGCTCGGGTTCTCCGCGATGGGCGTGAGATAACCATCCCCGCAAACGAGCTTGTGCCCGGTGACATCATTCGCCTTGAGTTTGGCGACCGCGTGCCAGCTGATGCTCGCCTCCTTACCGCTGAAAACCTCTTGGTTGATGAAGCGGCCCTAACCGGTGAATCACTCCCTGTGATCAAGGACCACACAGCCGTTGATGAGCGTGCCATTGTCTTGGCTGGTACCGATATACTCAGTGGCACGGCAACGGCCATAGTGGTCGCCACCGGTGAGGATACCCGCCTCGGCCGAGCTCAACGTGCACTCCACCAAACCGACCTCTCCGGCGAGCACTTGGCTCAACGCTTAGCACAGTACACGCGTATCAGCCTCCCAGTTTCCTTAGCCGCGGGAGCACTTGTTACCCTCACCGGTATCCTGCGTGGGGCTCCTCTCGCCACACAACTCGCCCTGGGTGCCAGCCTGGCGATCGCGGCAGTCCCCGAAGGACTCCCACTTCTGAGCCGCCTCAGTGAGGCGGCTACCGCGCGGCGCTTGGCTGCGCGCGGCATTTTGGTGCGGCATCTGTCAGCAGTCGAGGCCCTCGGGCGGGTGAACGTCATTTGTGTCGACAAAACCGGAACTTTGACCTATGGCCGCATGAGCGTCCAGCGCATTGTGAGTGACAGCCTCGTGGAGGAATGCACACCCAGTTGTTCCCAAGCAGCACGCCAGGTTCTTGCAGCAGCCGTGCTGGCCTCTCCACCACTCGACCGCAAGGATGCGCTCGCCCATGCCACCGATGCTGCGATCATCGAAGCCGCTCGTCTTTTGGGTCTCTCTGAAGTGAACGGGGAGGTCGAGCGGCTTGAGGAGCTTCCCTTCGACTCCGTCCGTCCCTATCACGCTGTCCGACTACGCGACCGCGTGGTGATAAAGGGAAGCCACGAATTTCTGTTGCCGCGTTGCGTCGGCCGCCGCACCGGCGATGGTATGACTCTCCCCCTCCCCCCCGAACATCTCGAGGACCTTCATGCTCTTGCACTCAACCTTGCCCGCGATGGCTTGCGTGTACTTCTCATCGCCGAGGGACCTCCCGACACGCGTCTTGACAACCCGCAGCACCTGATCGCTCTGGGCCTCATCGGGATAGCCGATACCTTGCGCCCGCGAGTTCAAGACGCAATACACCGTTGCCACGAAGCTGGTGTCCGTGTTCTCATGATCACAGGGGATCACCCTGCCACCGCCGAAGCCATTGCCCGACAAGCCGGCCTACCCATTGGCCCAGGTCAGGTGTTAAACGCCATGTTACTGCGTGAACTGGACGATAACGTACTCATCGAGCGGCTGGCACAGGCAAGCGTCATTGCCCGCGCCACACCTCTCGATAAATTACGCATTGTCCAGTTGCTTCGTGCCCACGGCGATGTTGTGGCTATGACTGGGGACGGTGTGAACGATGCACCAGCACTTCGCCTGGCTGATGTCGGTATCGCCATGGGCTGGGGAACAGCTGTCGCCCGTGAAGCTGCTGACCTGGTGCTAGTTGAAGACGATTTTGCGGTGATCGTCGATGCCCTCATTCAGGGACGAAGCTTCTGGCGCAATATGCGTCGCTCTGTTGCCCTCCTCCTCGGCGGCAACCTGGGAGAGCTCGGGATGATCGCACTGCCGACGCTCCTCACCACGACGCCACCACTCAACACACGCCAGATTCTCATGGTCAATCTCATTACGGATGTCCCACCAGCCTTGGCCATCGCCCTGCAGCAGCCACGCTTTCGCCGGTTGACAGACCTCGCACGTGAAGGTGAGGAGGCACTCGACCGGACGCTGCGCATTGACGTCCTCCGCCGCGCAGCAACCACCGCACTCCCCGCTAGTTTGGCAACGCTTTGGGCCAGTCGCGCCCTTCCGGCTGAGGCAAGTACCATCGCCTTCGCCTCCCTTGTCGCTGCGCAGCTTGCTCAAGCTCTTGAACTCGGAATGACCGGAAGCGGCCTAACTCCAAGCCTCCTCACCGGTGTGGCCGCCTCCGCCGGTGTCCTTGCCCTCTCGCTCACCCTACCGCCCGTACGGACACTCCTCGGCTTGGCGCCACTGAGCCCGGCCGGCCTCCTGGTTACCAGCCTCTCTGTCGTCGCGACAGTGCTCAGTAGCCGGCTTACCTTAGTGCTGGTCCGCGATCTTCCTGCCCTCCCGTCGGCGCCATCCACGCGAGTGGCCCTCCCCGCCCCTGCGTGAGATCGGGTGCTCTTCGGCTTGAAAGGAGACACCAAAAACTAGACGCCGTGGCCAGAGCCCTCCCCGGCATTGGAACCGAAAATCAGCAGCGCGATCCGTCCTCGCCAGCCTGAAACTGTACTCTCCCACGATACAGCACCCAGGTGGCCCAGCCATGCCTCATTCTCCTGGGTAAGGCTCGTTGCTCATCTCCACCCGTGTCACTGTCCTCTCTGTCAAAGGACACGCGAGTTACAGCGTACAGACGGCAAACTCCCACACGAGGTGTCAAGCCCTAGAAACACCACTCCTTCTGTGCAGACGCTCTCTCAGCATCGTGCAGTAGCCGCCCCGTGCCGCTGCTGGAAACCTCCTGGACTTGCTGGACTTGCTCCACGTCAGCTCGTTCTGACGACCACGTCCCACACCACTGCCTGGCGCGTGTTCGGCCATCCGATCCCATGAGCGTCTCCACGCTTCCTCTGGAGACGCAGAGGGACATCCTGTAACGCCGATTAACAAGCTCTTTACAACTGCGACCTGCATTCCAGCTATTGTTTTTCTCGGAAAACGGAGCAGGGAGTAGGCGATGTCGATCGCAGTAACCAATCGAGGTATCCGAAAAACATCACCAGTCCTCGTTCTCAGCACGGAGGCCGATCCAGTTTATCGGGTCGGATTCCAGTTGGGTTACAGCATTGCGCATTTCTGTCTCCGGTTGGGGTCTGCACGCGTGCCTCAGCCCTCGCTGCGTGACACGACCGTTTTACGACCGCACCAGGTTCATCTCGACCGTAGCGTCCCTGTTCATCCGCGCATGCTTGAGCCCTATCACCGCGTGACCCAGCACATTCTTGACCGCCGTGCTCTGCAGCGGGCCGTCCAATGCGCCTGTTCCCTGCCTCTGACGAAGCGGGCAGTCACACGCCTCCTCGGCCATGGTGTCCTGGCCGAGCTCGCCTTGCTCGCAACCGCTCTCCTTGCCCTCACCGCTCTTGGTTCACCAATCACGCTCGACGACATTCTGCGCCAACTGGCAAGCCTTGCCATGCTCGCTCTCGAGTTTTTGCTCGCTGCCACAATCGGTGCATTCGCCGCTGAAATCCTTCTCTCGGGCATCGCCGTGCTGCAGGCTGCCCTCAGCGACTAGCTGTAGCCGACCGTGCAACGTGTCGGCGCCTTCGCCCCTTTTGTGCCTTGAAACCTCGCCTTTTACTGGTCTCCTCTTGTGCATCATGAGAACAGGTGGGGTCACCCTACTCCAACCCCACCTCTTCTCTGGACAAAGAATTCAGCCGAGGCAGTAGCCTCTGGCTCTCCGGCTGGATCCCTCGATACTACCTGGCCATCCAAGCAAGTTCTGTCACACGCCCCCTACACTTTGCCCTGACGCCGACCTTCTGCAAACATGTCAAGCCGGTTCGCGGAGAAAAGCTCACCGCCAGCAACACATGCCGGACCACCAACAGAACGACATCCACCTGAGTTCGCCATTGGCCGCCAAGGTGCCTGCACCGCTGAAGTCATTCGCTGCTCGCCGCACCCAAGTTACCGGGAGCACAGGTGCCCATCAAGACCAGCTGATCCGTCAGCTTGTCGCTCACTCCTCCCCCACGAGTGCACGGTAGACCAGAGCTAACGCTGAATGATCATGGTCTCCCAGGCCACGGGCGAGCAGACTGTCAAAGAGCGCTGCAACCTGCTGTGTCGCCAGCAGTGGTACTGCCTGTTCCCGCGCCAGGTTCTGAGCAATCCGCAAGTCCTTGCGATGCAGGCGGGCCCGGAACCCCGGCGCAAAAGCGCCCTCCAACATCCGCTGCCCATGCACCTCAAGCACCCGGCTGTGCGCAAACCCTCCAAGGAGGGCTTGGCGCACTCGCGCCGGATCCACTCCGGCCTTTTCAGCTAGCAGCAACGCTTCTGCAACTGCCTGGATGGTCAACGCTACCACGACCTGGTTGCAGGCCTTCGTTACCTGTCCAGCCCCAGCCGCTCCCACATGCACAATGTTCTTCCCCATCGCCTGGAAAATGGGCAACGCACGCTGGAATGCTGCCTCCGATCCACCGACCATGATGGAGAGTGTTCCCTGTTCGGCTCCGATCTGTCCACCCGAGACTGGTGCATCCAGGGCTTCTACTCCGCGTTCCGCAAATCTTGCGTGCAACTTGCGGGCAACTGAGGGATCGATGGTTGACATATCAATAAACAGGCTTCCCGGCTGGATTCCTTCGATGACCCCGTTTGGGCCGAGTGCCACCTCTTCCACCTCCGGTGAGTCCGGCAGCATGGTTATGACCACCGTACTTTGTTCAGCCACTTCCCGCGGTGAACTTGCCCCCTGTGCACCCTGCTCGACAAACGCCTCGATCTTACGGCGATCGCGTGTGTAGACCGTCACAGGAAAACCAGCGCGCAACAGATTGCGTGCCATCGGCTGACCCATTATCCCAAGCCCAATGAATCCGATCCGTTCCATCATGCCCACCTTTCCTCATTCCCTCCGCTTCTGCCCGCCTCATAACGCATCTCGCGTGTTCCGGCAAGAGGATGAGCCACCCTACCGGTATGGCCAAGCAGCTCGCCCCTCCACCGTCGAGAAGGACCGCACGACACTGCCCCCAAGCAAGCGCCGACTCCTGACACGAGGACGTGCTGGTTTTCTGCTCATCGGGGAGAGCACAGCGGGAAAGCTCATGCACCTCGCAGAGCTACCATGCTCAAACCTTGGCGCAGGCGATCGCCCCTTGACTCAGTCTTCTGTTCACGCTTCGATACCCGAGGAGTCAACGCGGGTGTCAGGACAAGGCACCCTCCGAGTACCCTATCTTTTTGTGGTCCTCGCCCCGTAGCATCCGGTGTTCCTGTCCAACCAACCGGCTGTGGCTACCACTCGAGCAGTACCTGTGCTGGATCGATCCCGCTAGCCTCGCATAGCCGCCGCGCACGCGACACGCATCCGCTAGCATTAAGATGAAGATCGATCCAGAGGCCATTGGGGAGTTGAAATGGTGCTCGGAAGCCTGTTGGCTCAGATCGGACAATCTTTGTCTCAGATCGCAGCTTCCCTTGACTGGCAAGCCATTCGGCAACAACGGTGAGGAAACGACGCCAGGTACGACTCCTGTCTATCCCTAGCTCACGGCGCGTGCCATCCGGAAACACCACGGCTCGCGGAGGCTGCTCCCTGGGGCTTACCTTCATATTCGCGAGTGATAGACCATGGGTAGGTGCCAATTCTCCCCTCGTCATCCACCACCTTCTCCACAGCACCTCGGCTAACCGGAGCGCCACCTCTTCCATCGGCTGCTGCCCCTTGCCAAGGTCGATCTGACAGAAAGGATTCTTAAATTGACCCGGTTCCGCCAAGATCCAGCGAAGACCATCCGTCAAGCCAACGTACTTCGGCTCCCTATCTTCTCGACGAAGTTCCCAAGCATAGCCAACCACTGCCGCGGTCGCCAAGTCCAATTGCCCCCCTAACCTCTTGGCTTCAAGAAGGATAGCCGGCCGACCATCGCTCCACTTCAGAAGATAATCGACTCGATTGCCCTGCTTCGTCTTCGCCTCAATCTGTGCCATCGCGGGATCTTCCAACCGCCAGCCAAATGCGCGGAGTAGTGGATCGATCAGCGATAATCTGGTCTGCGCCTCGCTTTCTGCGAAGAGGTCCCGGTACTGGCGCGCCCAGTCGCGGATTTGCTTCATCACTTCGATCACTTGCTCGAGATCCATCTCGAACAGCCCCCCATAGACATCTCTGTCAAGCCATCTTTTCATCCTTATGCCAAAGTACACCAGAAGTTGAGCAAACCGTCAACCTACTCAGACTAGGCCCATATCGTTCTCAAGGCTTTAAGAGGCTTTCTGAAACTCGCCTCAACATACCACCTTGGTCTCCGCTCGACCCCCATCCCCACGTCTCGACACCTCACCAATTCAAAGTTGATCCGGAAGCACCAACAGGAGCACCCAACGCTGCCTAAGCTCTCCGATGCGGGCCACTCGCCGAACACTTGCGAAGAGCAGTTTCCTACCGCGGCGCATGTCAGCCACACCGCAGACATTCAACCGACCGCGACGGAGTCATTACTTTCTGAGAGCACGACCCTTCCATCAACGGAAGCTGCGTGCGATGGCTGGACATTGCTCCCGCGGCGTGCTTTGAACGCGACCCTTCAGGCTACGGAAGTTAGATAAACTCAACCGCGCCCGTTTGCCCGCACCTCACCCTTCGGGCAGACTACACGCTGTGAAGCGATCCAGAGGGGCGGAGAGCCCACAATGGCCAAAGGCAGAACCCAAGCGATCCAGGGATTGCTGATCGACGTCGACGGTGTCCTCCACGTCGACGGCGATCCCCTCCCCGGTGCAGCTGAGGCGCTGCAGCGCCTCAGCGCCCTCGGTATTCCCTACGTGCTCCTCACCAACACCACTATCCGTACCCGACGCCAACTGGGGGAACTCCTCCGCGCACTCAACTTTCCAGTGAGCGACGATCAAATCGTCACCGCCGGTAATGCCACAGCTGCCTACCTCCGCACCTACTATCCTGACCAGCGGTGCTTCCTCCTCGTCGAGGGTGACGTACGTGAGGAGTTCTCTGGCCTCACCGTGGTCGAGGACGAGAGTGCCACCGTCGTCGTCCTCGGCGGCGCCGGCAGCGTCTACACGTACGACCGCCTGAACCTTGCTTTTCGTCTCCTCCTCCGCGGTGCACACTTCGTGGCCATGCACCGTAACCTCGTCTGGGAACGCCGCGACGGACCAGCACTCGACACCGACGCCTTCCTGATGGGACTGGAAGCTGCTACCGGCCGTCAGGCCCTTCTCGTCGGCAAGCCTTCCCCCAACTTCTTCCGTGCCGGAATTGCCCGCCTTGGCCTCCCAGCCGAGCGTATCGCCATGGTCGGTGATAGCCTCACTGCCGACATTACACCGGCTCAAGCGCTGGGGATGACCGGTATCCTCGTGCGCACCGGACGCTTCCGGCCCAGTGACCTCGAACACGGTCAGCCTGACGTCATCCTCCCTTCCCTTGCTGAGCTCCCTGCCTGGCTCACCGGCATGCACTGACCGGTAGTCGCTTCGTCAGCCTATCACCAAGCTCGCCCTTCCCTGATCTACCCCATCCTCACTGAGCCTCGCTCCCCAAGCCGCGGCACTGTTGCTATGACACAGGATGTTCAGCTGCAGCCGCTGAAGGTCATAGGCGTCCGTACTCCTGTCGGAGCGACATCCAGCATGTTCTCCCCAGCCATTCCTATCCTGACAACATCTCGTCAAGGATGAATCGTAGCTTGCGCCCGTAGTGACAAGATCACCTCGGCCGCACGCAACCCGCTCTCGATCGCCCCATGCACCGTCGACGGACGCTCCACACTCGTAAACTCACCGGCGAAGACTAGTCGGCCACCAAGGACGGAACGGAAACGTGCCCGCAGGCCAGCACCACCTGGAGGCACCACCGAGTACCCCCCGCGGCACCAGGGATCGTTCGTCCAGTCAATCACGGCACCCCGTCGCACCGCTCCCCCCAGGTCGACACCCAGTACGGCGCCGAGGGTCTGGACCGCCTCACGGATCGCTGCGTCGGGGGGCAACGTCCCAAGGTATCGCGCATCGCTCCCGCCAGTGAGGAGACTGAAGACCGGTTCGGAGGCTGCGAAGCCAAGTCCCGGACGCTCCCAGATACCATGTGGACACGTCACGAAGAGACACCCAATCTCCGGTCCCCACGGATCGTGCGCCAACTCCACGATGATCTTCAGCGACCGCCCAGGATCAAGTCGCTCGATCGCTTCACAGAATTCTTGCGGAAGTCCGGGCGAAAACTCGACCGTTCCCGATTGCAACACACCCAGGGGTAGGGCAATGACAGCCCAGCGCCCACGGTGTTCGCCGTCTGACGCCAGCACACGCACTCCATCGGCGTCCCACTCCACCCGTTCCACAATACAGCCGAGTCGGACGCTCTCCCCTAGCTCCCTCGCCATCCGCTCAGCGAGTGCTTGCTCTCCCTCGGCAATCCGCCAGTTGCGGAGCCCATCGCCTTCATAGGTTGCTTCGATCTCACCGGAAACACCAATGTCTTCCAGATCGGCAGACCAGCCGATTGCCGCCAGAGTCTGCCACAGCTCCCAGAGCTCCGGAGTGACCTGAATTCCCTGCTGCGTTGCCCACCAGCGGAGCGCAGACGCCAAGTCTGTATCGGGCTGTCCCATCGCATCCCAGGCCTCCGCCGCCTGCGCCAGCGGCGTGAAGATTCCCTCCCCTACCGAGCGCGAGAGGTCAGCCGAGGGTAGCACGCGACTATTGATTCCCACGTACCTGCGGTCTTGGCTTGGGTCGTCCAGCGCGTGCAGACCATATCGCTGCAGGAACTGCCAGGTAATCACCCGGTCACCGTGGATGAACTCAGCCCCCAGCTCGACTGGAAACGGACCGTACGCGAAGCTTGTCCACAGTCGCCCCCCAACGCGGTCGCGCGCTTCGAGGACCTCGACCTCGATGCCGGCCTGAAGAAGGCGCCAGGCTGCCGTCAACCCTGCCACTCCTGCACCGAGCACCAGGACACGATCCACGCTCCTCTTCTGCTCGTCCACCACACCCCTCCTTTCCCGCACACTGAGTGCGGCCCATCACCCTTGTGAGTGTGGTACGAGCACTTCTTTTTCCGCAACCTGGTGCGTTTCTCGCCCGAGTGTGGCCAGCGCGAGAATTCCTACCACGAGTGGCCCACTCAGCCACATTACCAGCCCACCAAAAACCTGGTCCGCCATCAGGCGAGAGTGCTCTGTCACCTCTATGAGATAGCGATGATAGAGAACATCTGGCCAAAAGGTCACGACTGCCCCAAGAATGCCCGACTGAGTTCCACCAAGTACCAGGTACAGCGCTCGCCCTGCATCACTGCGGAAGCGCCGTCGCACGGGTGGCGCCCCGACAACCGGCCACCAGTACAGGAGCGCTCCAAGGAAGAAAGTGATGTGCTCAAGATCATGGAGCCAGCGCCGAGTGAGCACCGCATCGTACAACGGCGGATAATGCCATACCCACAATGACACAATCCCCGCCACAAGCGCCACCGATGGCCGCGTTGCCTGATTCAGGAGCCGAGCCCCAACACCTCTTCTACTCAGCAGCCGCCGCACAAGCTGCCGGCCAGCTTGGGGGAGTGACCACACTGCAACAGCGAGCGGCCAACCTGCAAGGAGGAGCGGCGCCGCGTATAGGAGCGCCAGATGCTGCACCATGTGCCAGGAGAAGAAGAGCCCGCCAAGCTCATCGAGCGGCGAGACCAGCGCAAGGAGAAGAAGCGCAAAACCGAGCAACCACCAAAACGCCCGAATGACGATTGATACACCAACGCGTTTGTACAGAAGCCGGATCAGTCCCATGAAATAGCTCAACGCCATCCCTGCCAAGACCATGACTACGGGAAGACGCCATGACCAATATGCCGGATCGAACCAGGCTCCAACCGGAAGCCAGACCAGCGGCTCTGCCACGCCACGCCCCACCCGCACCAACTCTCTCCAGGGCGATAGAGTGTCACACGCCTCGCCGACCGTATGACCAGGCAAGCACGAGCCCCGTAAACAACCCCCCGCCCACGATATTCCCCAGCGTTGCTGGCACCTGATTCCACATCCACCACGTGCCCAAGCCGATCGGTGCTCCAGCGAGCATCCCGGCCGGAATGACAAACATGTTCACGATTGAATGCTCATACCCAAGCCCGAAGAACGTCATAATCGGCAGCCACATCGCCGCAATCTTGCCTACTGTCGAGCGGGAACTGAAAGCCAGCATTGTTCCAACGGTCACAAGCCAGTTGGCCAGCACTGCCTTCGTGACCACAGTCATCCAGCCGCGCCACCCTTCCTCCAAATAGGCTACCGTCTTACTCAGCGCAAGTTGGCGTAGCTGCTCCCCCACCACGCCAGAGTCATGACTCCACCAGCCGGTGAGAGCGGCCACCGCAAGCACCGCAAAAGCAGTACCCCCAACCAAGTTGCCAAGATAGACCCACCACCAGTTGCGACCAACCGCTGCAGCATCCAGCCGTCCCGCATACCAACCTGCCGGGAGTAGAGCAAAATTACCAGTCGCTAGCTCCAGCCCCAACAAGACCAGCATACAGAACCCCACGGGGAAGATCAGCGCGCCAACAATTCGTGGCAACCCCTGCGCCCAAGCCGTCACCGCCAGCAGCGTCGCCGCAGCCAGAAGTGCCCCACTCAGTGCACCACGGACAACCATCGGTGTGACCGCAAGCTGTGCCTTGCGCTCGCTGGCCTCTAGTGCGGCCGAAACCAGTTCATACGGGCTTACCGCGTCACCCAGCGCCGCTTCACGATGGAGTGTTGCCTGCTCTCGCATCGATGCCCCCTTGTCGCTTGCAGACAACGCCGCGTGCAGTAGTCGAAGATTTAGTCACCGCCAATGGTTGTGCCGGCACTGCCTCGCCGTGGTGAGCACAAGACGGCCGTGACATGCTCTGTGCAAGACTCTCGATTGGCTCTTGGATGCATCCGGCCCCATGGTACCGTACGCGCCGTGTGCTGTGGATCGGTGAACAGGCTCATGCTCTCGGACAGCATGGAAGCAACTGGGAAGACGGCTTGCCGAGATCATAAGTAAGAGGGTGAGGGAGTCAGGCCCAGCACCGCTCCGTCGCCAGACTCCCTCCGCCCGTCCGAACTCCAGACCTTAGTCGTCGGAACCGGCTGCCGGAGCCGGCGCCCGCCACGCAGCAGGAATTGCCCGCAGAGAAAGGAACAGCAGCCCCAGGAAGGCAATACCGAGCAACAGGACAAACGGGACGGCTAACTGCGCAAGAGGATGCCAGGCGGCAATATGCTCGGCGTACCGCCGCGGCACGCTCTGGAGTCCAGATAGGAAGAACGCCACAACAAATCCACCAGCTCCAATCGCATACAACCAACTGAGCCAGCGGGCAGCAGGAGTGGTTACCCATCCCTCACTCCCGCCCAGTGTGTGGAACAGATATGCCCAGGTAAAGCCGGCGGCCCCAAAAAGGTAGTAGGAGTGGAAGTGGGCCGGTACCCACAAGGTGTTGTGCATCACGTTGTTGATCGCAATCGTTCCGTCGAGCACTGCCGCCACACCTCCAGCAACCCACCCCCAGAGTCCGGCCAAAATGAAGATCACGGGAGCTGACCACCGTACCTGAGAGCCGTAGAGATAGCCAAGACTCCCGACGATGGTCACAAAGAAGGCCGGTACACCGACCGCATAGGAACCAAACTGGCCGATTAGGTGCAACGGCCATGGTTGCACAAAGTCTTGATAGAGATGGTGGAAATACGGCAACAGAACCAAGATGATCACCAAATTAAACGCTAATGCGACTGGGAAGCCCATCTTGAACATACGCCCCGTGTAAGCACCAAGAGTGGCGTACACCAAGGCAACTGCAAGGTAAATATTCAAGTTCACCAGAGTGTGCCCAAAGAGGAATAACATATTTTTCGCGAACAGAACGTCGAATCCGTCGACCAGCCCCAGCATCTGCGCAAAGATCGGCACAAGATAAACGACGCCCGCACCAACCGCGATCACCCCATCAATCGCCACCACCGTTGCAGCTAGCTCCGGCCCGGTCGGCAACGGCCGCTCTGTCTTTCGCCCAAAGAGCACGGGCCAGGCAAGGGCATTTCCCAACCCCCCGAAGGCCCGCACCGCTCCAAAGAGCACTGCCACACACCACAGCAAGAAGGCGACCGCGACGAGTGTATATCCCAGAAGAAAACCCCACGTCGCACTCATCGGCCAGTCACCACGGACTGGCAAGGGGTAGGTCGTTGTCCATCCGGCAGCAAAGCCACCCACCAGTGTGGCCAAAATAACCAACCCTGAGCCAAGGAAGTACACGACAAACGCCGTCCACAGAAGTCGCGGACTAAGCCCGATACGCGGCGCAATGACCCGCGCCACCCCGCCAAGCGACGCCAGGAGCACCCCAGCAACCATACCCGCCCCATGCAGGGTCATGATCCGATAAAACCACCGTGGACCCAGGTCTATCCACCCAGCATGCTGCAACCGCATGAGCAACCCTAGAAGGCCCATCAATAAAAAGACTGCAAAGCCGACCAGCATATACACCAGGGTTGCCTGTTCAACTGAGCGTTGTGCCTGCGCACTGTTCCCGTTGCCAACCTGTCCCGCCATGGCCTACCTCACCTCCTCTCACTGCACGGTAAACTCCGCCACCATCAGGTGGTGACCAGTTGCGCAGAATTCCAGGCAACGAATCGTGTAGGTTCCAGGTTCATCAAACCGGTAGAGCAGTCGATTCGTGTAACCCGGCATCGCTTGTACCTGCGTCACAATCCGCCCATCTGGCGCGTAGATACCAAACCCATGGTTGACATCGACTGCCCGGACGACAAACTCCACCGTCTGGCCACGCGGAATCGTCTTCTGGCTCAGCTCCCATGCCCACATCCGTCCAGTCACCTCGACCGTTACCTGGGGAGGTCCAAGCCGCGCTGCTCGACTTGATGGATATGGCAAAAACGGAAGAGACAGCAGAAACGCCAGAGCAAGGACCACCACGATAAGCAGCGTTCCCCACCGCCGTAGGCGTGTCACCACTGCACTGATTCCCTCATACGGAACCAAGACGCTAGCACGGGTTGCGACCCACCACAGGATCGCTGTCCAGAGCAATAGGAAGACGAAGAACACCACCCCGACTCCTACCAACATCCCGCCCCTCCTTCGCAGACCGGCCTTAGTGCACCCCTGATACGCAAAATCCTCAACTTCGCTGTATTCGTTGTTTCTTGACTATGTCTGATCGCTACTATTCTAAGACGCGAGACGTGCTTCCGCAAGACATCCGTCGAGATTCTCTCTCGCTTCCACATCCCCACCCGCCTTCATCCCAGTTCGGCCAGCCGTTCCAATTCCCGCGCCCGCGTGTGTGAGATGCTTTTCTGATCCCAATTTCATTCACCGAACCAGCGTGCCCGAAAACGCTACCCACCAGTAGGTCGTTCTCTCCACAGCCATGCGCGTGCTCCCATGGGCAAGCAGAAGTGGCAGGGATTTTGCGGAACTTGCTGTTCTTCCATTGTTCTTCCACACCCGGCTCTCACGCTTTCCCACGACCGACCCCGTACTAGGCCTTCCCCCGCCACCCTGACCTCGGAGCAAACCCCGGAACTCCCAGCTCTTGAGGCTGCTCTGGCAGCTCCAGGCGCTTCAGCACAGCCTCAACAGGAACGGGCTCTTGCCGTTGCTGCAGCTCACCCTCACCCCGACTTGCTTTGCAGCCAGCACACCAAGCGATTCACCACTGCGCCCCTCCCTGCCCACCACAGCTACGGGTGTCTCAGTAATCCCCGGCTCGTTGCGCTTTTTTGTACGGTTCTCTCCTCAGACCAGCCTGTCTCCTGACCATTCCGCACGCGTCTTTTCGGAGCCGACTCTTCTCCCTTGCCCCTTGACTGTGGAATGCTGCTCAAGTCACGGGCTGAGCCATCTCTGGGGTCACCGAAGATCACGCTCACACACATGCCATCGAGCACCAACGCTGTACCCAGCGCCTGGCCCCACACTCCCGAGCGTGAAGTGGCCGGGGACCCAGTTATCCAGCATCTCGTCGATGCCTCAGCGCTGAATCCTGCAGCGGTACCGCACATCGTGCCCGCTTTAGGCTTCACACAAGCACTGAGAGCAACGTCAGAACCGAATCTGGCTTATTGCTTTGCGTGCACACGCTGGGTTGGTATCTCAACGAAAAGCACTTCCAACCGAGACAGTCTCTCGAACGACCCCCCGAGGGGGTTCAGGGACACGCGTGGGCAGCAACCTCTCGTGCTTCGACTCCGGAATTCATCTTCTTTGCCGCGCTGACCACGCCCGAGAGTGTTTCTCCGGTCGCCAAAACCCCTCACTCCACAGCCGTGACCGCTCGCAGCGACGAGCATCTTTCCCCATTGCGACTATGCTGCTACTCGATCACGCTCCCATCCTCGCTCACCGTAGCCGAACACGCACTCTTGACCGTCCAGTGACGTCTAACAGACCTCGGCCCGTCTACGAGTCTTGGTTGCATCTCGCATCTGCTCCATCGATCGGTCACCGTCTGTCTGGACGGTTGGGCGTGTGCGAGGCGAGGACGCAAGCTCACCTCGCGGTGGATCAGTCTGGTGTTTGGCTGCACCACACCCAGCCTCTCGACGCCGTCCTCGAGCACCCGTCTTGACCATACCGCACCACGGAAGCCGCATTGCTGGGTCACGGGCGCAACACGAATCTCTCTGCACACCTCGTCGGACGGCGTATTCCCGCTCTGACGTAGGCTGAGAGGCTCACGCTCCACCGTCCCACCAGGTGCTTGCTAGTGCTCCAACGCAACGCTTCACAACAGCCAACTGTCCCATGGGCGCAGAAGTTCGCACGCGTCAGGCAAATCATGCGCCGAAACAAAGCTCTGGGGACATCCCCTAACCAACCTGGGCTCATGCCGATCGGCTGAGGCGGTACTCCACCCCTTCTCTATTGGCTGAAGAATCGTCGCATCCGCTCAATCGCCTCAAGCAAATTCTCTAGTGAGTTCGCGAAGGAGAGACGCAAATATCCCTCCCCGTACCGACCGAACGCGGTTCCTGCCAGCACGGCGACGCCTGCCTGCTCCAGGAGCTCGCGTGCCAATACCTCCGCCGATCGTCCTGTGCCAGTGATGTTCGGAAAGACGTAGAACGCCCCAGCGGGCACGGTACAGCGGACGCCAGGGAGACTATTCAGCCCTGCCACTACGGCGTCCCGGCGCCGCCGGAACTCCACCACCATCCGCTCTACCGGCTCCTGCGGTCCACGCAGCGCCGCCAGCCCGGCCCGCTGCGTAAACCCCGGCACGCAGGAGTGGCTATTCACCGCAAGCCGCACCAGGTGCTCCGCTAGCCAACGCGGTGCCACTCCGTACCCCAGTCGCCAACCGGTCATGGCGTATGTCTTCGAGAACCCATCAAGGATTACCGTCCGCTCAGCCATTCCCGGCAGGCTGGCCACGCTCCAGACTTCGCCATCGTAAACAATACGCCGATAGATCTCGTCCGAAAGCACCATGAAATCGAATTCCTGTGCTAGCCGCGCCAACTCCTCAAGCGCCTCCCGTCCGACCACCCCTCCAGTCGGATTCTGCGGCGAGTTCACGATCACTAATCTCGTGCGCTTTGTCACCAGTCGACGAAGCTCCTCAGGATCGAACGCAAACCCCAACTCCTCACGCAACGGGAGCGGCACCGGCGTGGCACCGGCAAACCGAATGACTGACTCATAGATGGGAAATCCGGGATCTGGATAGATGACTTCTGCCCCACTTTCCGCTAGGGCGAGAATCGTGAAGAACATGATTGGTTTTCCGCCAGGTGTCACGACAACCTGATCGGGATCAATCATGATCCCGCGCGTTCGGCTCACCTCCTCAGCGATCGCCGCGCGGAGTTCCGGCAGTCCAGCTGCGGGCGTGTAGTGTGTATCGCCTGCACGCAGTGCTTCAACCGCCGCTTCGACGATATGCGGCGGCGTGTCGAAGTCCGGCTCCCCGATCTCAAGATGAATAATGGATCGTCCCTGAGCTTCGAGCGCCCGCGCCCGAGCAAGCACCTCAAACGCGCTCTCCGTTCCCAGCCTGCTCATGCGTTCTGCGAGCAACTCCCGCAATTCCATCGTCGTTCTCCTTCCCTCAAGACCTTGCCGCGTGCCCGTGATCGCTTTCATCACATCATCGCATGCGCATGCGGCATCAGCGAGCCCCGCGCATCCACGCAGGCAGGAGGATTACTTCTGCTCTCCTCGCAGGTCCAGTCGCTAAGCCAAATCCTTGGATCAATCACCTTGTCTTCCATTCTTCTTGGGATAGACGACTTGCCACCAATGGCGCACTCACGCATACTGCAACCAGAGTACGCGCTGAGGCTGGCGACCACCAGCCCACCTAGTCGAGTGAAGGAGGGAGCCGAATGCGCCGTGACCTGGTACTCGCCCTCGTCGTGCCGATCCTCTCCGTCGCTATCGCTGTTGCCATCATTGTCGCCATTGGTGAAACACTTCTGTTCGTGCGCGCTATGACGCACAACCGTTGGCCGCCCGTTTTCGTCGGTACAACGATCATGATCGCCTTCACGCTTCTCGCCTGGCTGCTTTCCCGGCGACCATCGACGGCACGCTGAGCATCTTGACCCAGCTCACCCCAGCGCCGACCGCTGCTCCCCGACCGAGATGCCTCCGGTTCCGTCTCGTCGGTCGTATGTCCTTGCTCCTACCCTCGCCATCCTCATGCTCTTGGCTCCGCGTCAGGAAATCTGTGGTAGGCCTGTCACAACGCACTGAGGTCGGAATGACGCAGCAGTAAACCCTCCCAAGTGCACGGACAGCTCCCGACCTTTCTCCCCCTCTCCCGACCCCGGTCTTCATCTCACCCCTGCCGACCTCTCACGCCTCTCCCATGCTCCTGCCCAAGCAACCGCTGGTATCGTTGCCATCCAGTCACCAAGTTCCTCGCCTTCGTATCCTTGATCCTGACAACGCAGATCGCACAGGGGGAAGAATCGCTGCCGATGACCAACAGCACACCGTCCACTAAGTCGCGGATCAGTCGCTCGCGCAAGCCTGAGGCCGAGGAACTCGTCCCTTCACGCCGACAATACCTTCGCCTTAAGGCCCAATACCCTCATGCTATCTTGCTCTACCGACTCGGCGATTTCTACGAAGCCTTTGACCAGGATGCTGAGATCGTCGCTCGCGACGCTCGCATCACTCTTACCTCGCGTTCCTTCGGGCGCAACGGTCGTGTCCCAATGGCGGGCATCCCTCACCACGCTCTTCACCATTACCTCGGGAAACTGCTCGCCGCCGGTCACACGGTGGCCATCGCTGAACAGCTCAGCGAGCCGAAACGTGGACTCGTTGAGCGCGCCGTCACACGTGTGCTGACCCCGGGGACAGTCGCTGAAGCCGCCCTCCTCCCTGCCACGGAGAATCGCTATCTGGCTGCAGTTACTTTCCAGGGAGATCGCCTTGGCCTCGCCTGGGTCGATGTCAGCACCGGCGAGTTTGCGACGATGGAGCTTACTGGCCACAACCGGCTAGAACTTCTCACCGAGGAGTTCGCCCGCCTGGCACCAGCCGAGTGCCTCGTTGCCGAAACCTTTGAGGGTACGCTTCCATCCGTTGGCCGTCTCACACGCCTTGAACCATGGCATTTCGATCCCGACCGTGCTGCACAACGCTTGCGCACCCTCTTCGGTGTCCATTCACTTGCGCCCTTCGGCTGCGAGCAGACTCCCGCTGCCCTCGCCGCCGCTGGTGCGATTGTTGCCTACCTGGAACGAACCAATCCCTCACTCGTGTCACTGCTCACCAGCCTGCGCACAGAACTCCCTGCGTACCGCGTCGGGCTGGATGCCGCCACACGCCGGAACTTAGAACTCACCCGGAGCTTACGCACCGGTGGCACCCGGGGCAGCCTCCTTGGGGTCCTTGATGTCACCTGCACACCGATGGGCGCTCGCACGCTCCGTCGCCTTGTCAGTGAGCCCATCCGCGACCTCGCCGAACTCCAACGCCGCCAGGACCTCGTCGCCTGTCTCGTCGCACGCCCTGAGCTCCGCCACCGGCTAGCCCAGATCTTGGTCGGCGCTGGTGATTTGGAACGGCTGACGAGTCGGATCGTTCAGGGTACCCCCTCTGTCCGCGACTTCTCTACCCTGCGACAGGCGCTCGCCAGCGCTGCGGCATTGGTGGGCGCACTCCAGGCAAGCCCAGATCAGCCCTTACGCGAATTCGCCGAGATGGCCGGTTCCTGTCACGATCTGGCCACACTTCTGGAACGGGCGATTGTCGAAGATGAAGAGGGTGCTCGGATCCGTCCCGGCTTCTGCCCAGAACTCGATGCCGAATTCGCCGTCATCCAGGAGACCCGTCGCTTCCTCACGACCCTTGAGCAGCGTGAACGGGAACGCACCGGTATCCGCTCGCTCAAAGTCGCCTACAACAAGGTGTTCGGGTACTACATTGAGGTCACGCGTCCCAACCTCCACCGGGTTCCACCTGACTACATACGGAAACAGACAGTCGCAACCGGTGAGCGCTTCATAACCCCCGAACTGAAGGACGCCGAGGCGCGTCTCCTCACAGCCGAAGCACGGATCGCCGAACTGGAGCGTTCCGCCCTCGAGCAGCTCACTCGCCAGGTCACCTGCCGCACCGGAGCAGTGTTGCGTCTAGCGCGTTGGATCGCGCAGCTCGATGCCTTTCGCGCTCTGGCCGAAGTGGCAGCGCGGTACGGCTGGGTACGCCCTGATCTGGAGGAGAGCGACGTCCTTGAGATCGTGGGCGGTCGTCACCCGGTGGTCGAAGCCACGCTCAACGACCATCCCTTTGTTCCCAACGACTGTCAACTCGGCGGCACAGGGCCACAAATCCTCCTCGTCACCGGTCCGAACATGGGGGGCAAAAGTACGTATCTCCGTCAGGTAGCTCTCATCGTGCTCCTTGCCCAGATCGGCTCCTTTGTCCCCGCCCAACGCGCGCGGATTGGTCTTGTCGACCGTCTCTTCAGCCGCATCGGTGCGCATGATGATCTCCCAGGAGGGCAGAGTACGTTTATGGTCGAAATGTTGGAGACGGCAACGATCCTCCGCCAGGCCACCCGCCGCAGTCTGGTGATCCTCGACGAGGTAGGACGTGGCACCGCAACGCAGGACGGTCTTGCCATTGCCCGTGCAGTGCTTGAAGATCTCCATGACCGCGTCGGCGCCCGCACACTCTTCGCCACCCACTTCCTCGAGCTCACAGCTCTGGCCGCTGAGCTCCCGCGTGTCGCAAACGTGCATGTTGCCACAATCGAGCGCGACGGCCACGTCATCTTCCTCTACCGTGTACTTCCTGGCCCCGCCGACCGCACCTATGGCATCCACGTCGCCCGCCTCGCAGGCCTCCCCTCATGGGTGGCAGACCGTGCCGAGGCACTCCTCGGCGCTTCATTCGGTGCCCCAACCGTCACGCTCCAAGACGATCAGCAACCCTGTTCGGGAAAGATCGTCAACTCGCGCCAGCTCCCTTTGCCAGGGTTCCCCAACCAACTATCGGCTGCCCAGTCCCTTGTTCAAGAGCTCCTAGCGCTCGACTTGAGCGAGCTCTCACCCCGCCAAGCACTCGACTGGCTCTTTCAGCAACAGGCACGTCTGCGTGGCACCACCCTTCCGTGGAGTTGACGCATGGCATTACAGCCTGCCGCACAGCGCCGTTCCATTCGTCTCCTCCCCCCTGCCATCGCTGCCCGCATTGCAGCCGGCGAGGTCATCGAGCGCCCAGCCTCCGTCGTCAAGGAACTCGTCGAGAACGCGCTTGATGCCGCCGCCTCTCAGATCCGCATCCAGATCCGCGGCGCCGGTTTGCTTGAGATCCGCGTCACCGACAACGGTTACGGCATCCCTGCTGATGAGCTCCCGCTTGCCGTTCAGCGACACGCTACCAGTAAACTCCCCGACGACGACCTTGAACGCATCCAGACACTGGGCTTCCGCGGTGAAGCGTTACCGAGCATTGCCGCGGTGGCCGAGCTCTCGATCGCCAGCGCAACGCTCGAGGCACCGCTGGGCCGTCGCCTCACGCTCGGCGGCGGGAAGATCATCGCCGACGAACCAATCGCCCACCCACCAGGTACCACCGTCATCGTTCGCCGGCTCTTTGAAAATCTTCCGGCCCGCCTTGCCGCTACCCGCAACGAACGCGCTGAGGTCGCCGAGATCGTCCGCGTCGTACGCCGCCTTGCCATCGCTGCACCAGGCGTGCGTTTTGCACTTTGGCTCGAAGACCGGCTCGCGCTTCAGACTACCGGCACCGGCGACCTTTCGACGACGCTCATCGAGCTCTACGGCCCCGCCCTCGCAGATGCGCTCCGCCCACTTGGGCCGCTAGAGGTCGCCGGCGCCCACCTTTCTGGTCTCGTTTCCACTCCCGACCTGACCCGGTCCAATCGCAACCACCTCCATGTCATTGTCAACGGTCGGTGGACACAGCCAAGAGTCCTTCTCACCTCTCTCGAAGCAGCCTATCGTCCGCTTCTCCCCCGTGGGCGCCATCCGATCCTGGTACTCGTCATTGAGGTCGATCCCCGCGCCGTCGACGTCAACATCCACCCGGCCAAGCTGGAAGTCCGACTACAGGCTGAGCGAGAGATCGGCCTCGCCGCTTGTGAGCTCCTGCGCGGGGTCCTAGCCCGTACTCCTCGTCGCTTCGCCTTGACTCCACCGCTGCAATCCCTCGATCCCCTCCACGACACCGCTGCCATCAACGAACCAGACACTCAGTACGATGAAGAACTCCAACAGACGGAAATTCTCACCCCGGCGTTTCCACCCTTGCGACTGCTCGGCCAGGTCCAGAAGCGGCTGATCCTCCTTGAGGGGCCAGACGCACTGTATCTTGTCGACCAGCACCGCGCCCACGAGCGGATCTTGTATGAGCAACTCCGCAAGGCACGGACTGCGCAACCCGAAGCAGTGCTGCTCCCTGAGCCGATCCTCATCAACGTCCGTCTCGCAGAGGTCGAGCGCTTCACAAGTTGGCTCGATCGCCTCGCCACACTTGGCTTCCATTGTGAACCGTTCGGACCCCGCTCATTCCTCCTCCGCGCGGTCCCCACCCTTCCTGGCCTCGTTCCCGGCTCCGACCCCCTGGCTGGCATCGGCGAGCTCGATGAACTTGCGCCTAGCCTGCTGACACTGCTCGATGAACCCAACCTGAACGAGGACTGGCACGATCGCTTTCTTGTTCAGCTCGCCTGCCGCACCGCTGTCCGCCGTGGCCGTCCTCTTTCTCGTCCCGCCTTACGTGCACTCGTCGAAGCACTCGGACAGACCAGCGCACCGGCGGTGTGCCCGCACGGTTCACCGATCGTCCTGCGCATCGAGGCCCACGCCCTCGCCTCCCAATTCCGTTGGTGACCGCCCAAAGCTGCAACAGAGACAAGGCTTGTAACAAGCCACACTCCGCTGCACTCACCAGGCACACGTCGGTTCGTAGATTGCCCCACGTCCCACACCCCCCGCCGTGAAGGGCTGCGTTGGCAAGGATGCCAATCGCTGCTTCCCGTGCACTCCGCCGCGCGACCGTCACGCGACGGTGTGTTGGTGCTCAGATCCTGAGACACAGATCTGACCTAGTCGAAAGCGTCCTCGCACAGTGAGGAGTTTCGACCGTCCTCTTTCTGCGCCAGTCTGGAAGCGCCGGTGTTACATCGTCTCCTGGTACGCGCGGAAGATCGCGACGGCGTTCTGCCCTCCGAAGCCAAAGGCATTGGCCATGGCGACGCGCACCGACATCGGCCGCGCCACGTGTGGTACGTAATCGAGATCACACTCCGGATCGGGATTTTCCAGGTTAATCGTTGGAGGAACTACCGCGTCACGGATCGCCAGCACACAAACCGCTCCTGAGACCGCCCCCGCAGCCCCCACTAGATGCCCGATCATACTCTTCGGCGAACTAATCGCTACGCGATACGCATGCTCACCAAACACTGCCTTGATGGCTTTGGTCTCCGTCACGTCATTGAGCGGCGTCGATGTTCCGTGAGCGCAGATGTAGTCCACCTCTTCGGGCTGGATCTGCGCATCCCGCAATGCCAGACGCATCGCTCGTGCTGCACCAAGGCCGTCAGGATCTGGTGCACTGATGTGATACGCATCACCAGTCACCGCCCCGCCGGCGAGTTCACAATAGATCCGCGCACCGCGTCGTCGGGCATGTTCCTCCGTCTCCAACACCAGCACGGCACATCCTTCGCCGAACACGAACCCATCACGATCACGATCAAACGGTCGGCTGGCTTTCTGCGGCTCCTCGTTCCGGCGTGAGAGCGCACCCATGTTGGCGAAGGCTGTCACGGCGACCGGTGTTATCCCTGCCTCTGTTCCTCCAGCGATCATGACATCAACCTCACCCAGCCGCAGCAGACGCAGTGCATCAACGAGGGCCTGCGTCCCCGCCGCACACGCAGCGACTGATGCCATGATTGGTCCCGTAATTCCGTAGACGATCGAGATCTGACACGCAGCCATGTTCGGCGCGAACATCGGAACGAAGAAGGGACTCACCCGATTGGGTCCCCGCTGGTAAAACGTCACAACCTCGCGCTCCATCGTCTGGATGCCGCCGCCCCCAGTGTTCAACATGACGCCGATGCGGTCAGCATTCTCGCGCGTAATCTGAAGCCCCGCATCACGGATCGCCTCACCAGCCGCCGCAACTGCGAACTGCGAGAACCGATCCATTCGGCGAGCTGCCTTGAAGTCCATGAACTCGCGCGGGTCAAAACCCTTTACCTCAGCAGCGATCTGGACCTCAAGATTGCTCGGATCAAAGCTCTGGATTCGATCGATCCCTGATTCGCCAGCCAAAAGCCGGCGCCAAAGCGTCGCGACGTCCAGCCCGAGTGGCGTGATCGCTCCAAGTCCGGTCACCACGACGCGGTGCACAGTCGCCCCCTCGTCTAGTCACTCACGGTTCTAACCCTAAATCGCGCATCGAATAGGCTTCGACATCGCGTTGGATCTTCCGCACCAGCCCAGTCAAGACCTGTCCCGGCCCCACCTCAAGGAAGGTTGTCACTCCGCGATTCACCATCTCCCGCACACTCGAGGTCCACTGCACGGGCTGGGCTACCTGGCAGGCCAGTTCACGCCGAATCTCCTCAACCGTCGACAAGATCTTGCCGGTCACGTTGGCGACGATCGGAATGTCCGGTTCCCGCAGCGGGATACGAGCAAGAAGCTCCGCCAGTGCTTGCGCCACCCGCTCCATTAACGGCGAGTGCGACGCGACGGTGACACCAAGACGCACGACGCGTTTCGCACCGCGCTCTTCTGCTAACACCATCGCACGTTGAAGCGCACGCTCCTCACCCGAGATCACCAGTTGCCCCGGGGAGTTGTCATTTGCTACGACCACCAGCCCCATCTCACTCGCCTGACGACACACATCTTCCAGTGCCTCCCGCCCCAGGCCAATAACCGCTGCCATCCCTCCCGGCCGTTCCAAACTCGCCTCCCGCATCAGTCGACCGCGCTCGCGCACCAGGCGCAAAGCGTCCTCAAACCGCAGAGCATTGGCAGCAACCAGCGCCGTGAATTCCCCCAAGCTGTGTCCAGCAACCATGGTCGGCTGTAGCGACGCTCCAAGCTCTCGCAGACGCTCACGTAACGCCTCAAGGTATGCCAAACTGACCGTTAAGATGGCCGGCTGCGCGTTGGCGGTGTCCGCCAATTCGTCTTCCGGCCCCTCGAAGCACAGGCGTCGCAACGGCACCCCCAGCACTTCTTCGGCCTGGCTGAAGATCCGCCGTGCTGCTTCTGAAACTTGATGCACTCGTTGCCCCATTCCAACATGTTGGCTTCCCTGACCTGGAAAGAGCAGCGCGAGTCGCCTCTGCAACAACCCCCCCAATTCCATCGTCGCACCTCGCCCTCTCCCATCCTGCTGTCTACTGTCGCCGTATCGTAACACATACTTGCTCCTTCTATGCGGTTGCCGCCTTTTCCGGGCGCAGCACACAGCGCGCAATACTCCTACACCAGCAGAGGACTCCCTGTTCACTGCTCCCCAACGCTTGTCTGTCCATGCTCAGCAAGGAATTCTGATACCTCCAGCACATCAGGCGGCATTCCACCTGCAGCGGCACGACAGAACAGCCCACCGACGCACCGCCAGTGTGAACAACCGTCTGTATGCTGGCTGCGCAACTGGCTACCGCGTCTTGTCTCGGCTCGGCCTCCAGGATCTGACCTCCCGCGTTGCTCGACGACAAATCAAGTACCAGCACCGTTCACCGCCTCCTCACACCCGAGCTACCCAAAAGGCATGCTTATACGTCTGCACTACTGCCTATCAACGTGTATCATACCTCTAGGGACAGTATAACATATACTAAGCCATTATTTCATAGCCTGATCAATAAACATGACCATTCCCGGCTCGTCACCTTGTCATGCTTTTTGCCCACTGATGCTACGATACGGAACCACACGTATCACTTGCCCCTGAGCATTCTCCCCACGGTCGGGGCACTGCTCACAGACCCATGCGGCGAGGTACAAGGTGCATACCCATCCCCCTCACAGTCCTCTCAGCGGCAACTGCAATGCGCGGCACATCAACAAGCTAACAACGTAAACTCCCTTCTTGCGCCTCGGTATGATGAAGCGGTCAGTCTTTCGAACAGGAACCTCGCCATCGCACGTGATCTCCCACCAATAGCATCCTGCCCTGCCCAGTACGACTAGCCGACAGCTGCCTTGCTCCAGCATGATCTGCCAGGCACTCGCTTCCTCAGCGTTGCACCGACACTCCATTGCCGGTCACTGAGTCAACAACAACTCACCTGTGACACATCTGATTCCGGACTCACTAACGCCTCCGACATTCTGCGACGCGCACTCTCACTTCTGCTTCTGCACTACCCGAGCACGCGTGCCCAGACCCCGGTCCAACGGACTGCACAAGAACGGTCCTTTAGCGCTTAGCGCTCGGCAGTGGACAGAGAAGAGAGCTGCGACCATCCGTTCGCAACCAGTACCTGTAGACGTCCCGAGTCGCTAGGCAGTCGCCCACTTGTAGCCTGCTGACATCGAAAAAGCTACCGTCCTCGCAACGCTGCGTCACCTCAGCTAATTGCTGGTCCGGCCCCAACACGAAGAGCATCAGAGCTGGCAATCTCAAGGGGCCTCCTCGCCGAGCGTGTTCCCTCTTGCTGTCCGCTGCTCGGGCCGTACTGACAGCTGTGTGAGGATGTGTCATTGAGCTCAATCCAGATGGAACGGTGAGAGGCTCACGCCGTAATCGAACGTATCAATACCTTCCGCGCGCTTCAATGTGTTCACCACAAGGTACGTCAGCGGCGTCGCTACGGCTTCATATGCCGACTTGACGAGCCAAGCAGTCACCATCGTCCGCACCAAGTCCTGTCCTGCTATCGTTCCCCAGAACGCCACGGTCACGAAGACCAGGGAATCGAGTCCTTGCCCCACCAGCGTTGAGCCAATCGTCCGCATCCAGAGGAATCGACCTCGCGTAAGAAGCTTTAGCCGTGAGAGCACTGCCGCATTCGCAAACTCCCCGACGAGATACGCAAGGAATGACGCTGCTAACAACCGCGGCGTGTAGCCCAGGATGCGCACGTAAGCCGCCTGGCCGTCCCAGAACGGAGCCGCGGGAAGGTACTGTGTGACCGTGAAGGCAGCCACCGCGAGCACGTTACAAGCAAATCCAAGCCAGATGACCAGCCGGGCACGTCGGTACCCATACACCTCGGTCAGCACATCACCGAAGATGTAGGCGAGTGGGAAGACAGTCACTGTCCCCGCTGGGACGTATAGTCCCCACACATCAACGATCTTCACCGCGACGATATTCGATGTGATCAGCGTAGTGACAAACAACGCGGTCAGTGCCACGAACCAGCGGCTGTACTGCCCCGGTCCCAGCTCCACCGGTATAGACCGCATGCGGCGCTCCGCTTTCCGCTTCATCTCCTGCGGCGCACTCCTCCCAACCGTTCGACTTTCATCTCTCGCCGAGCTCTCTACTGGCCTCACCAAGCAGCATAACCGATCGCGCCTCGTGTACGCAGATCGGGTTCGCAGCCATACTCATCTGAGCCCAGGCCTCCCTCCACGTTCACGCGCAGTCAAGTCTCCCCTGCTGTCTCACATCGGTTGGCAAGGGAGAGGCCCTTTCCTCTAGCACATCGATCGGTTACTGCCATGACGTCAGGGCACCCCCAACCACTACCTCGCGCGGTGCTGCGCTACCTATCCCGAGACTGAGAGTACTCCTAAAACAAAAGACGACTGCGGTGAGTCCAGTGTTACCCCTCATGCATTACAGGGTCGACCGATGACTGAGCAAGCCCAGGTACGCTCTACTGCAGCCGATGTGGCTGCAATCCGCTGGGCATCGCCTCCTCCCACATCAAGCGTCCTCAACCAGTTTGAGTAGCCCCTGCCGAGAGGCACAGGCAGTGACGGCACTGGCGAGTCCCTCAAGCCGGAGCTTCTGTTTTGGAGTTTGCCGCTGGGATCAGCAAACCTCGCATCGCTCCACGCCCGAGAGAAGACAGAAGGAGGAGCGGTTGCGAGAGCACGTTCGTCCCAACCGTCTCCTCCACCTGCGTGACCTACCAAGGTGACCAACGATCCGAAAGGCGAAATCTCCAAGAGGCGCCGACCAACCGGTGCGGATTGGCACGCCTCGCTCAACGCTCGCCTATCGCCCCGACCGGCTGCTCGCCCAAGACTTCGCGGATCTTCTCCGGTCCCACCGTCTCCTCGGCAATCAGGAGCTCCGCCAACCGGTCCAACTCGGCGCGGTGCTCGCGCAAAACCTCTTCCGCTCGTGCCATCGCTTCGTCTAGCAATCGTCGCACTGCCTGATCAGCTCGATCGAGCGTGCTCGTCCCGATGCTGTGATCTTGCACGATCTCGCGCCCGAGGAAGACATGCTGTTCGCCAAGCCCAAGATATACCGGCCCAAGTTCCTCGCTCATCCCCCACAGACCGACCATGCGGCGTGCCAGCTGCGTGGCTTCCTTCAAGTCATTCTGGGCACCGGTCGAGACCTCGTTGAAGACCAGCTGTTCCGCTGCGCGACCGCCCAAGAGGACCGCCAACCGGCCGAGGAGTTGGCTCCGCCTGTAGTTGAAGCGATCCTCCTCTGGTGCTTGCACGGTGACGCCCAACGCCCGGCCACGTGGCACGATACTGATCTTGCGCAGCGGATCTGATCCTGGAGTGAAGTAGGCCACCACTGCATGCCCCGCTTCATGGTACGCCACCAGCCGCCGCTCCTCTTCGCTCATCAGGAGCGAGCGCGTCGTCCCTAGCAGTACCTTGTCAAGCGCCTCTTCGAAATCTGAACGGTCGACAATCTGCTTGCCCCGGCGTGCCGCAACCAGCGCCGCTTCGTTCACCAGGTTTGCCAAATCCGCCCCTGAAAACCCTGGCGTCGCAGCTGCCAGTGCCTCCAGATCGACGTCAGGTGCAATCGGGATACCGCGCGTGTGGATCCGCAGGATAGCTGCTCGTCCTCGCTTGTCCGGCAACCCCACCATCACTTGCCGGTCAAACCGGCCAGGCCGGAGCAGGGCTGGATCCAGAACGTCCGGTCGGTTCGTTGCCGCAATCACCACAACGTCGGTATGCGCCTCGAATCCGTCCATCTCAACCAGCAATTGGTTAAGCGTTTGCTCTCGCTCATCGTTGCCGACACCCAAGCCAGCAAAGCGCTGCCGGCCGACCGCGTCGAGCTCGTCGATGAAGACAATCGCTGGTGCCTGTGCCTTTGCCCGTTCGAACAGGTCACGCACCCGACTCGCGCCGACACCAACGAACATCTCAACGAACTCGGAGGCGCTAACACTGAAGAATGGCACCCCGGCCTCCCCAGCCACGGCACGCGCCAGGAGTGTCTTCCCCGTACCTGGCGGGCCAACCAGCAAAACCCCACGCGGCAACCGTGCCCCAATCCGATGGTACTTGGCCGGATTCTTCAGAAAGTCCACCACCTGCGACAATTCCGCCTTCGCTTCTTCCTCTCCCGCGACATCCGCAAACGTCACCTGAGGTCGCTCAACGTCGTACACTCGCGCCCGCGAGCGCCCAAAGCTGAACACGTTCTGTTGCCCTCGACTCAGGTTACGCCCAAGCAAGAAGAGAAGCCCAATCAGGAAAATGAACGGTAAAACACTGACCAGAAGCGAGGGAAACGAAATCCCAGCACTCGGACGCACCTGCACCAGCACTCCGTGCTGCCGCAAAAGGTCCGCTACCTCAGCCTGCGTATTGTCTGGGATCACTGTCCGGAACCGTGTCACTGACCGCACCTGTGCCGGATCAACTGTGTCCGGCACTGGCTCGTCCGGCAAAAAGACTTTACCGTTCGCGATACGCAGTGGCTGAGTGAATTGCCCCTCCACCGTATTCCCAGAGAGCGTAGCGCTGGAAACCAGTCCGCGTTCAACCACCTCGATGAAACTCGAGTAGGCAACGTCAGGCTGCGGACCCGACTGACCTGGACGGAACAAGGCATACAGGTTGTAAAACAGGATCAGCCCCACAATGATCCACAAAATGCCGAACCGCGAGCTCAAGAGGCCGCGGAAGAATCTCCCCAATCCATTTCCCTGTTGATTGCGTGGTTCGTGCGGTGTGCGATTGCGTTCGTCCATCGTCAAATCCCTCGTTCTCTCAAGCCAGCCGAATCATTTGAGCTGGCCGGTTCTCTGTGATTGTACCTGCCAGGAACCTGACACGTCCGAACAACGCACGAGGCAGCCATGAAAGAATCGGCTGCCTCGCACGTGAGGAGGAGATGAGACAGGTGTGCAACAGTGGGGCCGGGATATCAAGACGTTACTCCCGGCACTCAGGAGTATGCCATGATCTCCGGCACAGCGTCTACCCCCAATCGTGACCATTCCGTTGCACCGCGCCCTGAGAGCTTCTGGAAGACGCCCCTTTCGCCCCCTCTCCACGCTCGCCACACGCAAGGCCCCCAGCTCAAGTCCAGCCAAGTGGGATGAACCATGGAGCACGCTACTCAACAGAATCAGTAACTTCGTTCTCTGGTGATACCCTGTAGTATGCATCACTAGAGTACAGCACAATGACCATAACCATAGATATTCCGTGATTAGTCATAAACAGGTATTGCTAACTTATAATTTGGCAATAGTCAGAACTTATCCATACTTCAAAAGGTCCGGCGTACATCCCATCATCCCTGCACGGCGATGACGTACCCGGAGCCTTGCCTTCCCATCGGACTTAGCACGAACAGGCCGCTCCGTATGCCAGGCATCATCGCCCTCAGAGCCAATCAGACCGTACAGCTCCGTTGCTGCACGGCTCTCAGGCCAATCCACGCTCCCGCAGAAGAGTCAACAGTCCCGCCAGATCGAAATAGCACGCCTGCCGGACGATGAGACCGTCCCGGACCGTGAAGAATGCCGCCATCGGTTGTGTGACGCGTTCGTTCCCGTGCGTCGCGGTTGCGACAAGCTCCACCGCGACCTCGTCACCATCCGCGATAAGCGCACGCACCGCAGCCCAGCTGTCCGGCCACGCCGCCTCGCTCGCCTCAAGGAACGTCCGCAACGCTTCCTTCCCGCGGAGCTCTGTTCCATCAGGTGTCGGTCCCGGTGCCCACAGCACGATATCGTCCGCGCAGTAGGCAAGTGCCCCCTCAATGTCTCCCCGGTTGAGGGCTGCCAGGACCGCCCGCACCACCCTTGCTGGCTCGTGTTCTCGCTCGCCTCTGCTCATTCTGATACCGGTTCGAACGTCACCCGCAAAGCTCCCGGTTCGAGTTCCACCGCAACTGGACGCACACCCGCTTGGGCTAGCCGCTCATCCAGCGCTGCTTGCAACCGCGCCGTTACCTGTCCCACGCCGATCCCTATGCCAAGCGGCCCCTCCACCCGAGCATCCTCCAGTACCAACCGCCCCTCCTCCACCACCGGCCGAGCACGGTACGTCGCACCGAATCCGTAGACACGGACATGCACGGCGATCCCCTCAGGCCTGATCTCAGCCCGCGGATCGCTCGCCGGGCGGAACTCAGCTTCGTGTTCGCTAAGCCACCGGTTCAGTTCCGCTTCGCTCACGACGATTGTCCGGCCGCTGCCAGTCGCTTGGGACGAGGCCTGCACCTCCGGCGTGACAGCGGTCGGCAGAGCGCTGCCGCTCACCGAGCTGGGAGCACGCACGGGTTCGCGCGTCAGGAACGCCACTACCGCCAGCAAAAGCACGAGAGCAGCCACCAGCGTCGTCACGCACCCCGCAACCCGTGCTCCCGTTGTGCGCCGCACGTAGCGCTGCCGTCGGACCTGCCGAGCCCCAACCGCCTGGCGACGGAACGACTGTCCGCAAGCGAGACACACCGGGCCCGGTGGCTGTTCGGCTCCGCAACTCGGGCAGTACACCTCAACCTGACCTCGCGCCGCGATCGAACGATCGCCGAGCAAGGATACCCCACTCGTTAGCGCACGATGATACGCCCACGCATCTCCGGATGGAGGGTACACCAGTACTCGTATGTTCCCGGCTCAGAGAACCTCCATGAGAACGTCTGTCCCGCTTCTAGCAAGCCGCTGTCGAATGCCCCATTCTTGGCTGTCACGGTATGCGTCGTTGCTGAATCGTTCCGCCAGATCACAGTCGTGCCACGGACCACAGTCAGCTCGGCCGGCTCGAAACCAAAGTTGACAATACGAACCTCTGCAGTTGTCGGACTCGCCTCCACTGTCACCACTGGCCTGTCCGTCTGTGCCGGCTCATACCCAGAATGCCCCCTCACCGGCATCTGCGTTGCTGCACCAGTCGGCCTGTAATCGTACGGTCCTCCATATTCGCTCGCAGAGCCAGCCATTGGGCTCGCTTCACCCGCCTGGCCACATCCCACAGGCCCGAGCACACTGAGTACGAGGAACACTACCCAGAACCGGCGCAACATACCACGCTCCTCACCGCCACACTCGGCGCAGCGCCATTCCACTCGTCAAAAACAACAGCCCAGCCAGCCCCGCAGCGATCACACCCCAGACGGGAAGACGACGCCCTCTGGCACCAGTCATCGGCGTCACCTGCGCTCGAATCTCGCCGCAGGCCACGTAGGTCTTGATCTCCTCCTGCGACTTGTGCACATTGATCGCGAACTGCCCAGCGAGGAGCTGGCTGAGCGGCACATCCACCACCGTCTCCGAACGCCCGTTCATCAGACTCTGCAGCGGATAGCGCGGCTGTGGATTGAGGTTGGCACAGGTACCCTCATGAATGTGCGCTGGTTGTGCCACTCCTGCTGGTGGGTTAGAGAGAGTGACTACCACTCGCGTCTGGTTCCCCACCGCCGTGAGGACTGCCGTGCCCGACTGTCCGGAACCACTCTGTTCGCGCAGCGTGATCGTCACTGACTCCTGCGCTGCCACAGGGAGGGCGAAGACTATAAGCGCCAGCAGCGTACCGACAACTGACAAAATTAGTGTGCGCATTGCTCGCTCCTGTCCGTCATCGCAGACCGTCCGATGGTAGTACGCACGAACCCCCCCATCGGTTCATACCACCCGCAAATCCGATCACATGCTTGCCATGGGCTCGTCGTCACGGTTGTCCGAAGTCACACACCCTTTGCATAATGCCCTTCTGGCTCTACCCTGTGCCGTATCAGCGGAGCAATCACGAAGACCACGGATATCGCTGCGCCAACCTCCTTGGCGATCACACCGCCTTTGATGGCACCTCTCCCACGGCCATAGCCTCTCCCCTTCGCAACTGGCGGAGCTTACTATCCTGGACACGGGACGCTTCCATCGTGTTTCTGGATGCATCACTTTGCAGCCATCCAGAACACTGCGGCGCAACAGCAAGATGCCCAGTCGTCCGTCTAGCTAGGCACACTCGCCAGCACCCCAACCGACCTCCCGGTCCTTCTCAAGCTGTGTCGTACGCGTTCCTTGCAGCCTCTGAGGGGAACCGGTATTCCACAGGCGGTACCCTGAGCCACCGACATCGTGCGCGTCGCTGACTTGACTCACCCCACCTGCGCTCGATTGCCCGGCTTCTCCTGACGCGTAACCAAGAGGCTGCTGCCATGCTATACTTTCCAGTTGGCCGTCTGCTCGGCCACGCAGGAGGAGCAACGCGTGCCCATCGTCCTCAAACGACCGGAACAGATCCGTCTCATGCGCGAAGCCGGCAAAATTGTTGCCAAGACCCTGGTCTTGCTTGCTGAGGCTGTTCACCCTGGCATCACCACTGCTGAGCTTGACCGTCTGGCTGAGCAGATTATTCGGAAACACGGGGCCGTGCCTTCCTTCAAGGGTTACCGTGGCTTCCCTGCTTCGATCTGTGTATCAGTGAACGAGGAGGTTGTCCACGGCATTCCCGGCCCGCGCGTCCTCCAGGAAGGCGATATTGTCGCCATCGATGTGGGAGCTCGCTACCGCGGCTACCACGGGGATGCTACCATCACCGTCCCAGTCGGGAGAATTTCGCCAGAGGCAGAGAAGCTCCTGCGCGTCTGCCGCGAAGCGCTTGAGATCGGCATCGCCCATGCCCGCGCCGGTAATCGCCTCACCGATATCTCTCACGCGATTCAGCAACATGTTGAGCATCACGGTTTCTCAGTCGTGCGCAACCTCTACGGTCACGGTATCGGTCGCGCACTGCACGAGGAACCGATGCTGCCGCACTATGGTCCACCCGGCCAGGGGCCAGTGCTTCAACCCGGCATGGTCCTGACTATTGAGCCGATGATCGCCGCTGGTCGTCCTGAAACACGCCTCCTTGCTGACCGTTGGACTGTCGTCACCGCAGACGGCAGCCTCTCCGCCCAGTTCGAACACACGGTCGCCATCACCGAAAACGGTCCCGAAATTTTGACTCTCCCATAACCCTCAGTCCTCCGTTCGCATCTACAGGCGCGCAGCCCGGCGGAGTGCCAACCAGCCAGTACGACCCTGGACAACCGCCATCCCAGCCAAAATCAGCACCACCCCCACGATCAGCCGCCAACCGATCGATTCCCCCAAGACAGCCCAACCGAGCACCACACCGACTGGCGGCATCAGGTAGGTTGCCAACGACGCGACCACGGCGCCTGCCGACGCAATCAACCGGTAATAGAGCACATAGGCAACCCCACTGCTCACCACCCCCAGTGTTCCAAGTGCTAACAGCTGGGGAACGGTGGGATGCAAGTCCCGCGGTACCCCAGAGACAAACACCAGCGGCGACAGCAGCACTGCTGAGAGTCCAACTTGCGCTGCTGCCAAAGCCAGAGGAGCTCCGTGAGCGAACCGTCGCGCATAGGCAAACCCCAAACCGTAACAGGCACTCGACGCCAGCACTGCCAACTGCCCCTGCGTCGACGCTGAGCGGAACGCTGCCAGACCTGCGCCACTTAGAACGGCCACCCCCACGAACCCAAGCGCCACACCCACCGCTCGACACAGCGTGAGCTGCTCCACGCGGAAAACAAGCACTCCGCACAGCACTGTGAAGAACGGTGTCGTCGCATTCAGGACCGCAGCCAGCCCAGAATCGATATGCTGCTCACTCCACGCAATGAGAAGAAAGGGCACCACGTTGCCAAGAAGTGCCATCACCACAAGGTGAGGCCAGACAGGCCGCGCTGGCCAGCGCTGCCGCATCCACCAACGGATCACCAACAGCACCGCCGCTCCGAGCAGCAGTCGTCCTTCCACGAGAAGGATCGGCGGAAACCCCTCGACGGCAACCTTGATGAAGAGATACGAGCTTCCCCAGATTGTCCCCAAGAGCACCAGTTGCCACAGTTGCTCAGCCGTCATTCCCTACCCCTCGTCTGGTCCCCCATACTCACCCCATCCTTTTGATCAGAAGATCAAGAGGATTAACAAGATATGCATATTTATGTTATCATAGTATCGGCGGAGTCGAAGAAGGCATAATCCACTTGTCGTGCGCGGTCACTTAAAGGCTGATGCATATCGAAGTAGACCCCGTTTTTCAATAGTTTTTTCAACCGCGATAACACAGGGATCCTTCTTGCCTGTACCTCAGTGATCATGAGCAGCTCTGTATTCTTTCCGCGCGGGAAGCGTGGTGGCACACACTCGCACGAGACGGGTATGGATCCTGCTGGCACAGATCCGAGGATTCTTGACGACCAATACGCTCAAGAGCTCGCCGGTGACTCACTCCAGGCTGAAACAACCCTCTATCGCCCAGCACCGATTCGCTACTCGGCGGTGGATCACCTGCCACAACATCAGCCACTCCACCCCTGCGCCTCCGTACCATCCCGCCGTCATTCCCCTCTCGGCAACTCTGCTCCTCGTACGCAAGCATTCTCAGCCAACTTCTACCGAGTTGTAGCCAACTCGCCCGACAAGCAGCTTCAGCTGCCCGAGGACGACGAACCCTGTACTTAAAGGATCCCCCTTCCCACAGATACACTCCGTACCCCAAAAGACTCCCCGCCGCCAACAGCAAAGCACCGCTCCACGTGTGACACAACAGCAACCGTCATCCCTCTGCCATCTTCTGGATGCCAAGCTGCCCCTTGCTAGGACGAAGAGTTCGGTGCCTTCACGCCGCAATCTCCTCCGCTCTCACGGAGGAGATACCTTACGAGGATGAATACTTCGGTACCTCCCAACAATATGTGAGTATCCTCTACCACGAACCACAACAGTTCTCCACCATCTCGCCCATGGTCTCACGTTCAGCGATCCAGCAGTGACCAGAACGCCAAGAGATGCAGCTCTACCCAGATCCCCCTCATTGCCACTCACACGATCCTCGCCGCGGTGCGACCCTATATCGGCCTGACACAGTGTCCGCATCCGCACCTCTTGTCTCTTTCCATCAACCGAGGTCTCGACCAGCACCCAGCCACCAAGGTCCAGCGCACCCAGGCTTTGCAACCCCCGAGCTTCCCAAGGAATCGTTGCATTCCGCCGAGTTCGTACTCCGGCAGCTCAGCTCCCCAATCTGGGCAAGGCGCACTGGCCATGCTGTGCACCGTAGCTGTGGCCACCATTATCGCCACTTGCTCTCGTCTCTGGGCGATCTTCTTGCCGAGAGAATAGCCTCACGCCACCCTGTCTAACCTACTGAAACCAGCGCGAGACTCTACAGTCCTAAAGACAGAGATGACGTAGTGCTAGCTCGATCGCACAGCGAGGAGAGCGTGTGGCACCCCGCTTCTAGTGTGCACTGTCGTGAACCATGAGGATCCTTCCGCCTCAGTCCGTGTGAGGAATCAGCTAGCCTCCTTGCTGCCACACTCACGCTGAGCGACGAACTGGAAGCCTATGGCAACGATACCTGCACCACCCACTCCTCAAACTGTGGCAGGCACCCCGTCCGACATCGTCGCTCGCGCTCGTTCCCCCACCGAGCCCTCACTGTTGTATCGGCGCATCACCACGACTGAGGAAGTCTGACGAGCTTTTGCCCTGCTGCGTTCTTGTTGCAGGCCTTGGCGCCAATCGCTCCTCGCCTTCCGTTACCGCACTGTACGAATGGTTGTG
>CALIMB010000040.1 GCA_938028665.1 uncultured Thermomicrobium sp.
GTGAGGTCCTAATTGAAGGGCGCCCGATGGGCACCATCCCACCGTTCCGGCGCAACGTGAACACGGTCTTTCAGAACTACGCGCTCTTCCCCCATATGACAGTCTACGAGAATGTCGCGTTCGGATTGCGCATGAAGCGCACTGCGCGGGACGACATCGCTCGTCGGGTGCGCGAAGCACTGCAACTGGTCCGGCTGCAAGGCTTTGAGGAACGGTATCCCCGGCAACTCTCCGGTGGCCAGCAGCAGCGGGTTGCACTGGCCCGCGCATTGGTCAACCGTCCACGCGTACTGCTGCTAGACGAGCCGCTTGGGGCCCTTGACCTAAAATTACGCAAAGAGATGCAGCTCGAACTGAAGCATCTTCAAATGACGGTCGGCATCACGTTCATCTACGTCACCCATGACCAAGAAGAGGCCCTCACCATGTCCGATCGGATCGCAGTGATGAATGCCGGGCGCGTCTTGCAGGTCGGAACACCGGTGGAGATCTATGAGCGACCGTCCTCGCGCTTTGTTGCGGACTTCATTGGCGAGTCTAACTTCTTACGCGGTCGGATCGCCGAGGTCGGAGCGGGGGAGGTAACTGTCACCTTAGATGGTGGATTCCCCATCCCGGTCCGCAGCGAACAGCCTCTCGCGCGTGGAGCCGAGGTAACCGTAGCAGTTCGTCCTGAGAAGATCCGGATCGCACCTGTCGAAGCGCCGGAGGCGAATGGCTTAGTCCAAGGTCGTATCGAAGAGGTGATCTACATCGGAACCGACACCTTCTATGTGGTGCGGATCACCGACGACACCGTGGTCCGTGTGCGCAGTCAGAACGACCGGAACCGGCTCGACGGTGGTCAGCTACTTCCTGTAGGGACACCGGTTCGCCTAAACTGGGCAGTCGACGCGGCCCGCTTGTTGACCGAGTAGAAGTGGAAAGCCAATGGTCGTCGCCGAACGTGTCCGACCGCAACAGCAGATCCTCAAGTGGCGTGAACGTCTCGTCGAAGAGGTCCGGCAACGTGAGGGATTACGTGCACTTCTTCTTGCCGGACCGGGCGGCTTGTGGTTGTTGCTTTTCTTTCTCCTTCCTATCGCGATCGTCTTCGCCTACAGCTTTGCGCGCCGCGGCCCATACGGAACAGTCGTGTGGAGCTTGACACTTGAGAACTATGCACGCTTTTTCGATTGGCTGTATATCCGCGTTTTCCTCGTATCGGTCTGGCTTGCCTTGTTAGCAACGGTCCTTTGTTTGCTCATCGGATATCCCTTCGCCTACGTCATCGCACGCGCTCCGCGACGTTGGCGGAATGCTCTGCTCGTTCTGGTGCTCATCCCGTTCTGGACAAATTTTCTTGTCCGCACCTATGCGATTATGCTGCTACTGCGAGCCGACGGACTGATTAACAATGCGCTTCTCTGGTTGGGTGTGATCGAGCGTCCACTCCCGATGCTCTTCACCCCATTCGCCGTCGTACTGGGGTTGGTCTATGGCTTCCTTCCGTTTATGATTCTCCCTATCTACGCCTCGATTGAGAAGTTCGACTTCACGCTCGTTGAAGCCGCGCAGGATCTGGGTGCGAACACATGGCATGTCTTTTGGCGTATACTCCTGCCGTTAACATTGCCTGGAGTCCTCGCCGGCTCAATCCTTGTGTTCATCCCCTCGGTTGGAGCCTTTGTCACCCCTGACTTGCTCGGGGGCGGCAAAGTGGTCATGATCGCCAACCTGATTAATCAGCAGTTCCTCACGGTCCGCCATTGGCCGTTTGGATCGGCTGTCTCGTTTGTGCTTATGGCTATCGTGCTGGCCGCAACGCTACTGTACTTCCGTCTCGGAGAGGGACGACGCGTATGACCTTAGATATGACCATCCAGTCCCCGGTTGTTCCGAAGAAACGCAAGCGTCTGTCGCTTGGTTGGGGTGCTCTCTACTTGAATGTGGTCCTCTCATTCATCTTCCTCTATGCGCCGATCGTCGTCATGTCGATATTTAGCTTCAATGCGTCCCGTCAAATGCAGGTCTGGATGGGATTCACGCTGGACTGGTACGTTCGTCTGCTACATGATGAACGCGTCCGTTTGGCTGCCAAAAACTCCTTAATCATTGCCCTGGTTGCCACGCTCGTTTCCACAATCATCGGCACCCTTGCAGCCATGGCCTTGGAACGCACGCGCTTCCGAGTCAAGCGTTTCTATGAGGGAGCGCTCTACCTTCCAATCATTGTGCCAGAAATCGTTATGGCTATTGCGCTGCTGGTCTTTTTCAATCTCGCCTTCACCTGGCTTGATCGGCTCTTCGGACTTCAGCTCAACTTTGGCCTCGGTACGATCACCATCGCACACATTGCATTCTCTTTCCCCTTCGTGGCCGTGGTCGTTCGGGCGCGTCTTGCCGACTTCGATCGCACGCTTGAGCAAGCTGCCCAAGACCTTGGCGCCACTGACTGGCAGACATTCCGCTACATCACCCTGCCACTCCTCATGCCAGGGATTATCGCTGGGGCATTGCTCGCATTTACCCTTTCCATCGACGACTTCGTGATCACCTTCTTCAATGCTGGCATTGGCTCCACCACCCTACCGCTGGAGATTTATGGACGAGTGCGCCGGGGCATCACCCCAGATGTCAATGCACTTTCCACCGTTATAATGCTCGTCTCCATGATGCTCGTGCTCGGTTACCTCTTCCTACAACTACAACGGCGTCGGACGGCGTAACGTGAGGAGGATATGATCATGAGCCCCAAAGATCTGGTCGACCGCTGGCTCCAAGACCACCAGCGCGGACGTCTCTCCCGGCGCGAGCTCCTGCGCCGCCTCAGTCTCCTAAGCTTGAGCGTTCCCACGATCGGAACGCTACTCGCCTGCGCCCGAACGACCGAAAGCCCCACCGCGCCTAGCGGCGCCACACCGGCTGCCCCCACAGCTCCTGGCGAGGGAAGAACGCCAGCAGCCGGGACCATCCCCGAGTACATCGACCGCAGCAAACTAGACAAAGAGTTGCACTTCTACAATTGGTCAGACTACATCGATCCCGCCATTCTTACCGAGTTTCAGGACACCTACGGCGTTAAGGTCACAATGGACACGTACGCGTCAAACGAGGATCTCTTGGCCAAACTGCAAGGCGGTGCGAGCGGCTACGATGTGATCGTTCCCTCTGACTATATGGTCAGCATTATGATCAATCTCAGGATGCTCGAGCCACTCGACTACTCCGTCATCAAGACGATAGCCAACATCGATCCGGAGAATCTCAAACCGTACTATGATCCCGACAATACCTACAGCGTCCCTTATATGTGGGGAACATCCGGATACAGCTATGACACGAGCGCTCTCGGTGACGATCTCTCCAGCTGGAAAGAGCTCTTCGAACCACGCCCTGAGGTGCGCAAGAAGGTGGTCATGCTCGACGATCAGCGTGAGGTCATCGGCGCAGCCCTTATGTACCTCGGCTACGAGATCAACGAGACAAGTGACGAAGCTCTCGCCAAGGTCAAAGCACTTCTGCTGGCGCAGAAACCGTATGTCCTCGCTTATTCAAGCCAGAATAACGACGATCTCCTGGTCGCTGGCGAAGCATTAATCGCACACATCTGGACAGGCGATGCCCTACTTAGTGCGCAAGAGAAACCAAGTCTACGGTATATTATCCCAGTCGAGGGATGTACTGTTTGGCAAGACAACCTCTGTGTCCCGAAGACAGCACCGCACAAGTACACAGCGATGGCCTTCATCGACTTCCTCAATCGTCCCGATATCGCTGGTCGGAACGCCAACTACATCATGTACGGCAGTCCCAATAAAGCAGCCGGCGCGCAAGGCTTTATCGACCAAGCTATGCTCCAGAATCCAGCAGTCTATCCACCACCTGAGGTGTGGAAGCGCCTCCAGTGGATTAAGGACGTGGGGGAAGAAGGCACATTGAAGCACGACCGACTCTGGACAGAGGTCAAGACCGCCTGAAGACATGTGCAAAGAGGCGAGGCGGGCCGCAAACCCGCCTCGCCGCCCCTCTTTGTCCACGCTCTCACACCGCTTCCACCGGCTTCCGATCAAGCCCGAGTTCCTCGGCAATTTCTTTCATCGCATCCAGGACGACTTGGATATGTTCCTCAAGTGAGACACCTAGCGCTGCCGCAGCTCGCTCGATCTCCTGCCGGTTAACTGCTGCGGCAAACTCCTTTGCCTTCCACTTCTTCTTTACACTGGAAACCTCGACGTCCAGAATACTCTTCGTCGGTCGCACCAGTGCAACAGCAACAAGAAACCCCGTCAGCTCATCGACTGCGACCAGCGTTTTCTCCAGGAGTGTCTCCGGCTCAATTCCCGTCACTTCGCTTGCATGGCAGAGAATAGCCCGCACCACAACCTCTGGATAGCCTCGCTCGCGCAGAATACTTGCTCCAACAACTGGATGCCCCTCACTGCTAATGGTGGGATACCGCTCATAGTCGAAATCGTGTAAGAGACCAACCAGTCCCCAAAGTTCCTCATCTTCACCAAACCGCCGCGCATACGCGCGCATAGCTGCCTCAACTGCGCGCATGTGCCGCAAGAGATGAGGTTGAGTAGTAAACTCAGTCACCAGACGCCACGCCGCGTCACGCGTCGGCAGTCGGAGCTCCTCCATTCGTCCCCTCCCTGTGGACCATCATCGTTGCTCTCGTTTTGGTTCTGCCACTAGCGCACGGAGCGCGCGTAGCCACCGATTGCGGCGTCGGAGTTCTGGGACGAACACCTGCGCGGCAGCACGCCCAAGCATTCGCCCCGCAGCCGTCGCAAAATCGTTCGTGGTCACCTGGTTACCGCCTGCTGGGGCCGTAGGAACTCCTCGCGTTCGCCGCTTCGCACTGAGTCGTCCAGCACCGCGGGCAAGCTCCGTGAGCCAGTCTCGGCGCGGCTCGAGATGTCCACCCCGCCGCTTCCAACGCCAGCGGCTCACCAACATGCCCACAAAGCCGCCGAGCACGGCAATGAGCGCTCCCGGGCTGTTCGGCCGCGTGTCTACAAGATCAAGGCCACCAAAATCTGTAAGCCAAAGTATCCCTGCGGTCGCAAAGTAGCCAACTACCCAGGCGACCGTTTCATTGAATGCCTGCCCGAAGCGACGCGTTGTTCGCCAAGAGAGCACGAAGATGAGCGGGACAATCAGCCACATCTGGTCTCGTGACCTCCACTACTCCGCCTCAAGACTACCGGTTCCTGCCCCAGGTGACCAGGTACACTCCAGTGAGGGGAGGGACCGCTCATGAGTCACCCTGCCATGTTGCCGAAGCTGGCACGCCATTATGACCGGTTGGCTCAGCACTACGACTCGGTGATGGATCATCTGGAAACATGGTTACTTGGCGACTGGCGGGCGTGGGCTGCAGCACAGGCCTACGGTCGCACGCTGGAGATCGCCATCGGCACCGGTCGGACACTTCCCTTCTTCCCTCAGGACATCATGGTCATCGGCGTAGAGCTGAGTATCGGTATGCTCAAGTATGCGCGCCAGCGTGCCAGGCAGTGGCGTCGACCCACCCTCCTTGTCCGTGCCGACGCGCAAGCGCTACCGATCCGCGACAAAAGCATCGATGCCGTTCTCTCCATTCTCAGCCTGTGCACAATTCCCGATCATCGTCGGGCACTTGCTGAAGCTTACCGAGTTCTTCGCCCCGGTGGTCGTCTCATCCTTGTCGAGCATGTCCGAAGTTCCAACCCAGCCGTTGCGGCCATTCAGCAGCTCATCGATCCATTGAGCGTTCGCTACGCCTGCGACCATCTCACGCGCGAACCGCTCGAACTCTTGCCACACTATGGCTTCCGGGTACTGGACGTCCAACGACGCTGGCTCGGTATCGTCGAACGCGTACTCGCCGAGAAGCCACTATGAGCACGCCGACTCTGCGACTGGGAGACCCAGAGCCACCGGCAGGTCATCTCGGTTCCCCCACTCGGCCCAACTTCCCACATAAACACGCACGTTGACGAAACCAGCAAGACGCAGCGCGAGCGCCGCGTGGGCAGCCCGTACGCCACCATGGCAGTATGTGATCGTCGCCGTTTCTGGTGTCAGTCCAGCGCAACGTACCCGCTTGAGAATTTCCACGGTCGGGAGGAACGTTCGCTGTCCATCCCAATCCAAGCTCTGCTGCCAAAACCAATGCCGGGCGCCTGGAACATGGCCACCACGTCGCGCCCGGATTTCTTCCCCCGTGTACTCACTCAGTCGACGCACGTCTACAATGGCAGCCGATCCCTCGGCAATGGCCCGGTGCACTGTCTCCGCATCGACGATCAACCCAGGATGCTGGTCACGTCCTGGCAATGTGAACCGCGACCGCGGCCAGATCGGTTCCTCCACACTAACCGGTCGCCCCTCCATCACCCACCGAGTCCAACCACCATCGAGGATACGAAGACGGTCACCACATCCGTACACGCTCAGTGTCAGCCACAGGCGAGCAACAAAATGTCCACCCTCATCGTCATACCCGACGATCAGATGCTCGTCACCGATTCCCAGTTCACCGAGCCGCTCTGCGACGTGCTCTGGTGGGGCGAGTCGATAGGCAATCGGATCGTTCGGATCGACCGTCACGTCCGTCCAGTCGAGATAGCACGCACCAGGGATATGCCCTTTCCGATACTCCGCTCGTCCGTCGCGCCCGTCGAAGTAGTACCGGCAGTCCACGATCCGTACTCGAGGATCGAGCAAGTGTTCGGTTAGCCAGTTGGTATCAACGAGAATTTCCTCACGCCTCATCGCTGCTCCCACTGCTCCTCCTGCTAAGACGAGCGCGGCGCCACCGCAAGTAGTCGGCATACCGTGCCAGCTCTTGACGATCTTTAGTCTCCAGCCCGCGCCAAAGGCCGCATCCCTCCGACGCAGTCTCTACTCCACCAAGCTGCCTGGCAAGCGTGCCGAAAAATTCGGCTACCGTCATCCCAAAGGCGACTGCGAGACGATCCAGCACTTCGAGCGTCGGGAGCTTCCGCCCGCGCTCTAGTTCGCTCAGGTATGCAATGGAGAGACCGCTCCGTTCTGCCAGCTCACGCAAGGACCATCCCCGTTCCGCCCGGATTTGCGTCAGGAGCTTTGCGATCGTGGTTCGTAACCGTTCACTCACCAAGCACCTGCACCCAAATTGTTCGCGTCCGTGGATGCGTGTCGAAATCCAAAAGCACGATTCGCTGCCATGTCCCCAAGGTCAGTGCCCCATTGACTAACGGCACTGTCACCGATGGGCCGATGACGAGCGACCGGAGATGACTGTGCGCGTTATCGTCGGCATTGAGCCGGTTGTGTGCGTACTCGGCATGCTGCGGCGCAAGACGCTCGGTCGTGAGCCGAATATCCTGCACCAAACCCGGTTCGTATTCGGAGACGGAGAGAGCAGCCGTCGAGTGAGCGACGAAGACACAGACCAATCCGTTCCGAAGACCACTCGCCTCAACAGTCTCGTGCACTTGACGAGTCACATCCAACATTTGGTCTCGGCCAGTCGTGGCAATCTCGAATCGACGAGCAAACGCGCGACTCATGCGAGCTCACTTCCCCGCCATCCAGCCCAGAGCTCAAGGAAGCGGATGAGCGTTCGCACACCATGTCCCGTTGCCCCGGCAGGCCCAAACAGCCCTCCCTGCTCTGCCCACGCTGGTCCGGCAATATCCAGGTGCAGCCATGGCCGCCCTTCGGTAAATTCACGGAGAAAGAGCGCCGCATTGATCGCCGCACCCCAGCGACCAGCAGTGTTTTTGAGGTCGGCATGCTCGCTGCGCAGCTGATCACGATACTCTTCCCACAAGGGTAATGGCCACATTCGCTCACCAACCTCGGCCGCTGCCTGGAGCAGCAAGTCTCGCGCCCGTTCATCACTTGCAAAGACACCGCTTCCTCCCCTGCCGAGGGCGACGGCGCAAGCTCCTGTCAATGTCGCAACGTCGACAAGAAGTTCTACCCCCTGCCGCACAGCAAACGTCAAGGCATCAGCCAGCAGTAAACGTCCCTCTGCATCGGTGCTTATCACCTCGACCGTCTTCCCACTCAGCGTGCAGAGGATATCGCCCGGGCGGAAGGCATTTCCATCCGGCAGATTCTCGGCCGCTGCCACGATCCCGTGGACTTCCAAGGGCAACTCGAGTGCTGGGAGAGCACGCAGGACTGCCAGCACAGCAGCTCCACCAGCCATGTCGCCTTTCATCCGCTCCATGCCCTCGGCCGGCTTGAGACTGAGTCCTCCCGAATCAAAGGTCACCGCCTTACCAACGAGCGCAACCCGCCCGCGCACCCCCTCCTTCGGCCGGTAGATCAAGTGGACCAGACGTGGTTCCCGAACACTCCCTTGCCCAACAGCCAGAATCGCCCCAGCACCAAGTTCCTCCAGCAGCGCACGATCGTATATCGCGCATTCCAGTCCAACCTCTTGCGCGACCTCCCATGCGATGCCGCTGAGTCGTTCTGGATTCAGGAGATTCCCCGGCTCGTTCGTGAGATCCCTGGCAAACGTTACCGCCTCACTGACCAGCCGACCAGAATGAATGCCAGCTTCGACGTCGGCCCCGGCTGTAATTGTGAGACGTTCGATGCGCGCTGCGCTCTCGACGCTCCGATAGCGATGAAACCGGTAAGTAGCGAGTACGGTTCCTTCAACAAGTGCGTGCGCGACACTGGTATCCCTGACGCCTGCAACCGGTACGAGTGGCCAAACCAGGCTCTGCCCACCCGCCTCAACAGCCAGTTTGGCCGCAACCGCAGCCGCTCTGCGGACATCAGTCAGTGTGCGCTGTGCTGCCCCACCCAAGCCAACAGCAATCAGCCGATCTGCAGCCATCCCCTCACACGGCGGGAGAACGGCACCTTGCCCTACACGCCCAGTGACCCCAACAGCACGTACGGACCGCTCGATCCAGTTACGAAGGGATGCATTCCGGAAACTGAGCGACCCGTCTACCGCGCCTTCCGGGACGATGGGGATCACCACGCTGCCGGCCAGCCGCTCCAGTGGCTCACTCGACGTGACAACCTCGGTCCCCACATTACCCTCCGATCAGCGGCATCGGTCCTTTCGGCTTCTCGACCTCCGTGACTGACATGTAGTCCGGATAGAGCATCTCGCCGGCGCGGATCGGCACGTCAACAATGTTTTCCCGCGGTGGAATTGGACAAGTCCAGCGGTCATTGTAGGCACAGGACGGGTTGTACGCCATGTTGAAATCGATCACGAGCTTGCCGTCCGGGGTCTCCTGCGGATCAAGATAGCGTCCGACGGAATAGGTTTCCGTTCCCGCCGTCGCATCACGGAACGGAAGGAAATAGCGACCGCGGCCCACCTCACGGTAAACCGTCAACGTCACTGGCTTCCCTTCGATCACCACATGCGCACGACCAGCAACAATGAATTCCTTCGGCTCACCCGTCGTCGTCCCCAGTACGACTCGCTCCCGGCTTACCCCCTCACGATCAAGCTCAACGACGAAGCGATACTCCGGCTTGACGGGATAGTAACGGAGCCCCTGAAACCGCTCCCGCTGCTCAGGAAGCAATGGAGAATTCGGATTGTTCCGGAAAAACTCGTCGCGGCGCTTCCGGTAGTCCTCGACCCGGCGAATGTAGGACTCTTCTGTGACCATCGTTCAAGGCTCCTTCTCCTACACGCATCAGCGTCTACCCAGCGGCAAGCATACCCAAGAAAACACCGAGCCGGCCTGATGAGGCCGGCTCGGTGGTTCGCGTGGGCGCCCCCGTGAGGGAGCCGGCTACCCGACCACCTCCACGGTGACGCCCGGAAGTTCGTGACTACTCATTCCGGGCATCACCCCCTTTCCCCTACACGGTCTCTCCTCGAGAACCGCACATGGCCTGAGCCTAACACGCCTTGCACTCGACGTCAATAGAACCTGTCAGAGGGTCAGGAGACATGGCACAGAGCGCTACACCGACCACGTACCACTCCCACCTGTTTGACAACCTGTGAGCTCCATGTACGCACCTGCACTGATAACCCTCGTACGACCGACTCCTGCGCGGGTACAGCACCCATCGGCACCGCTAATCAAGCCGAACACCTGGATGTCCTCAAGCAACCACCAACCGCGTGCCACCCTTGCCACATGCTCTTCGGCAGGCATCAGCGGAGAACCTTCTATGCGGTTCGTGCATGACGGCAAAGAGGTGATCCGTGACGATCGAATCGAGTGCAGAACTGCTTGGGCCTCACCGAACAGCTGGCAGCGTGAGCCGTGCACTGTCTGACCCCCCACTTCCAAGCCAAGGATCAATAATCCGCCCCATACCACAAAGTCAGGACAATGGTAATCGGCAACCAGAACAGGTATCCTTGCCAAAACCGGGAGATCTTCGGTCGGTCTGTGGGGCTGTGCCCCGAAGCGTTGAAAGCGAGGTCGACTATGCCGAACCGCCTCGCCCTCGAAAAAAGTCTCTACCTCCGCCAGCATGCAGACAACCCAGTCGACTGGTATCCGTGGGGAGAAGAAGCGTTTCGTGTGGCACGGGAGCAAGACAAGCCGATTCTCCTGAGTATCGGCTACTCCTCGTGTCACTGGTGCCATGTTATGGAACACGAGTGCTTTGAGAATCCCGAGATCGCTCAGTTACAGAATGAGCTCTTCGTCAATATCAAGGTAGATCGCGAGGAACGACCGGATCTCGACGAGCTGTACATGAACGCGCTGCAGGCCATGACCGGCTCTGGTGGTTGGCCATTGAATATCTTCTTGACCCCGGACGGCAAGCCGTTCTACGGCGGCACCTACTTCCCCCCGGAGGATCGCGGGCAACTTCCAGCCTGGCCGCGTGTGCTCGTGGCAGTGGCTCAGGCCTATCACCAGCGCCGGGAAGAAGTCGAACGGGCCGCAGATGAACTCGTCGCGTACTTAGAACAACAAACCAGACCGCCACTCTCGCCGACAGCACTTCGCGAGCAGTTCCTGGACGAGGCTGCGCGCAACCTCGTCCCGCATTACGATCGCGAGCACGGCGGTTTCGGTACTGCCCCCAAGTTCCCCTCGCCGATGCAGCTCGAGTTTCTGCTCCGGACCTACCGCCGCGCTGCAGCACCACGCGCATTAGACATGGTTGTACAGACGCTGACCGCTATGGCTCGCGGGGGGATCTACGACCAAATCGGAGGCGGTTTCCATCGCTATGCTGTCGACGAGGCCTGGCTCGTTCCCCATTTCGAAAAGATGCTGTACGACAACGTTCTGCTCGCCCGCATCTACACGCTCGCCTACCTGGCGTCAGGCGAAGTCATCTGTCGGCAAGTTGCTGAAGAAACCTTCGCTTATCTCCTCCGCGAGATGCGTGGGCCGCACGGTGGATTCTTCACTGCACAGGATGCGGACACCAGCGAAGGAGAGGGTGCATTCTACCTCTGGACACCGGAAGAGATTGAAGCCGTCGTCGGTCCGGAGGACGCACGTCTCGTTTGCCGCTATTTCGGCGTCACACCACAGGGGAATTTTGAGGGTCGATCAATCCTGCACATTCCTGCCGATCCAGCAGTCGTCGCTGCGGAAGTGAATCTCACCCCACCGGCGCTCGCTCAGCGTATCGCCAGGGCCCGTGCTCTGCTCTACGAAGCACGTCGCCAACGTCCCTGGCCGGCACGCGATGAGAAGGTTCTCGTCTCCTGGAATGGGCTAGCGATCCGCGCCTTTGCCGAAGCAGGCGCGGCACTTGATCGCCCTGACCTGGTGACAACTGCCCAGCAAGCTGCACAATTTATCCAAGAATCTCTCTGGGACGGTCGCACCCTCTTCCACGTGTGGGAGGACGGGACGTCACGGTTCTCTGGTTTTCTCGATGATTACGCGAATCTCGTCAACGGGCTGCTCTCGCTCTACGAGGCCACCTTCAACCCAGGATGGGTCAGCTGGGCTCGCCAGCTCAGTGACTTAATGCTCGAACGCTTCCTGGATCCGGAGGAGGGTGATTTCTTCGACACGCCCGTTGACGGAGAGGAGCTTATCGTCCGGCCAAAGACCTTTGTCGATCAGAGCACACCGAGCGGCAATGGAAGCGCCGCTGAAGCACTTCTCCGGCTCGGGACCTTGCTTGGCGAGCGACGTTATCTCGACCAGGCAGTCACGCTTCTCGAGCGCTATGCCCCACTCGCCGTCGAACACCCAATCGCCTGTGGCCAACTGTTGCTGGCCATGGACTTTGCATTAGGCAATCCAGTGGAGATCGCTCTCCTTGGGGATCCCACACTACCCGAGACACGAGCCTTGTTGCGTGTCATCTACGCCAATTACCTACCCAACCGGGTACTTGCCCTTCGTCGCCCTGAAGACGAAGAGGCAGCTCGGAGTATCCCACTCCTGGCCCAGCGGACATTGGTCGAGGGTCGTCCCACCGCCTATGTTTGCCGGCAATTTGTTTGTCAGCGACCAGTAACAACGCCACAGGAACTGGCCGATCAGCTCGGTGTCAAAACACCGAACGAGTGATCGAGAGGCTGTAACGGTAGCTCCGCAAGGACGACCGGTCCCGCCGGGCCACCGAAGCGATAAGAAAGACAAGCGCAGGCATAGGCGTAAGCTTCCCGCTGGGAAAGAGCAAACTCTGTTCGCAGTACGTCTATTGCCTGCTGCAGCGCACGCTGCTGTGCAGCCTCCACTGACGGCCCAACGCTCACCAGGAGTAGGGTATTCTCAGTGCGAATGCGCGGGGCCTGGCAACGCACCTGAGAGTCGACGCTCGCGCGCACGACAACTCGCGCCGCAGCCTCGATGCCGACATGTGCTGGTTCGCCGGCGCCGATGGCCGCATGGACATCCCCGATGTAGAGGTACGCCTCTGGTCGCTGCACTGGGAGCCAGATTGTACTGCCAGGACCAAGCTCGACAAGGTCAAGATTTCCACCCCATGGCCAGACTGGCCGGAAAGTTGAACTCCCTCCCCGCGCCGGGGCTAATCCGATACAGCCGATGCTCGGCTGCACCGGTAGGCGCAAGTGCTCTGAAATTTCCAGCATCCCATTCTGGATGGTAACCTCTTCGCACCGAGACTCTTCCAGGAGATGTCGCAGTGGCCCGAATGTGTGCAGGGAGACGAGCCAGGCACGCTCAATGACAATGTCCAGGATATCAACGCGGAGCGCCTCACCCGGTCGCGCACCGATGACCGCGAGGGGCCCGGTCACCTGGTTGAAGCGTTCCAAGGATATCGCCTCTGGCGCAACCCCCTGAGCCAGGAGCTCGTACGGTTCATCACTCGTCTCGAACTCAACAATCATTCCGGACGGAACACGTGCTGCAGCAGGAGCATGGGCCTCCAGTGCGGCTCGCCGATACTGGCGTGAGATGACTAGGCGATCAATTGTCATGGCAATCCCCTTTCCAGCAATCCAGGTTTTCCTGCGAGAGGCTACACTTCACAGTGTGAACGAGGGGGCCAAGCTGAATTATGACGCGGCAGACTTTCGTTATCGGGACCGCAGGACACGTCGACCACGGTAAATCGACCCTAGTTAAGGCACTGACCGGGATCGATCCTGATCGCCTTCGCGAGGAAAAAGAGCGTGAGATGACCATCGACCTCGGGTTCGCCTGGATGACACTTCCAAGCGGTCGACGCTTGAGCATCGTTGATGTCCCCGGGCACGAGCGATTCATTAAGAACATGCTCGCTGGCGTAGGTGGCTTTGACGCTGCATTGTTCGTCGTAGCCGCCGACGAGGGGCCAATGCCGCAAACACGCGAGCACCTGGCCATCATTGACCTCTTGGAGATCCGGCACGGAGTCGTTGCGCTTACCAAGCGAGATCTCGTTGATGACGACTGGCTCGAGCTTGTTCAGGCTGAGGTCGAGGAACTCTTGCGGGGTACTACCCTGGAAGGAGTGCCGATCGTCCCTGTTGCAGCCGTCAGCGGACACGGACTCGCTGAGCTTGTCGACGCCATCGACCGCGTCCTAGACCACGTGCCTCCACATGCCAGTGGTGGACGACCTCGTCTGGCGATCGACCGGGTCTTCACTATGTCCGGTTTCGGCACAATCGTCACCGGTACATTGCGAGATGGCGAACTTGAAGTAGGTCAAGAGATTGAAATTCTCCCGCGTGGCCTCCGCGCCCGAGTGCGCGGCCTACAGAGCCATCGGAGACGAGTCGAGCGGGCGTTACCAGGGTCCCGGACAGCCGTGAACCTGAGCGGAGTCGAGGTCGATGAAATTGAGCGTGGTGACGTCCTTACCGTTCCTGGATGGCTCAAACCAACACTGTTGCTTGACGCGCGGCTTCGCATGGTACGGGATGCTCCAGCTCCGCTGGAGCAAAACGATGAGGTCGATTTCTTTGTGGGCACAAGCGAGACGCTCGCCCGCGTGACACTGCTCGACGCCGAACGCCTTGAACCTGGTCAGAGCGGCTGGGTGCAGCTGCGTCTTCAGGAACCGATTGTTGCGCTCCGCGGTGACCGGTTCATTATTCGCAGGCCTTCCCCGAGTTCGACGCTCGGTGGTGGAATCATCGTGGACACGGCACCGCGCCGACACCGTCGTTTCCGTCCAGAGGTTATTCAGGCGTTGGAGGCGCTCGCTTCCGGTGACCCGGAAACGATCCTGCTGCAAGCACTCGAAGGCGACCATATCCTGGAGTGGCGCGAACTTTTGCAGCGGGCAGGTCTCGACGAGTCGACCGCGAGAGAGGTTATCCAACGCGTCATTGCGGCAGGGCATGTGCTCGTTCTTGACGGTGGTGACGGGCCACTCAGTCCGACAACACCCCTGGTCCGTCGTGAGGGAGCAGAGCGACTGAGTGCCCGACTCTTGGAATTACTCGAGGACTACCACGCACGTTTTCCGCTGCGACGTGGGCTACCCCGCGAGATGGCTCGCAGTCGCCTGAGCCTCACCCAGCGTGCCTTTGATCGTCTTATTCATCGCCTCGCCAACACCGGCCAACTCGTAGAAGAAGACGAAATCTTGCGCCTTCCCAAACACCGCATCCGACTCGATGCAGAGCAAGAGAGCCGTGCGCGCGCCTACGAAGCAGCGCTCCGACGCGAACCATTCACGCCACCAGCGCCAGCTGACTATGGACTGGACAGTGAGCTTGTGCAGGCCCTCGCTGACCTCGGTCGGGTCGTGCGTATCACCGAGGATGTTGTCTTCGCACCGGAAGCCTGGGAAACCATCCAGCAGCGTGTTCTTGCGCTCATCGATGCACATGGGAGTGTCACTCTGGCTCAGGTACGAGACGAACTCAGCACCAGCCGAAAGTACGCCCAAGCCATCCTTGAGTACCTCGATCAGCGTCGTATCACGCGGCGGGTTGGCGATGCACGAGTTCGGTACGCCTGACATGATCCAGCATCCGATCTTTCTCGCACCCCACTTCGATGACGTGGCACTCTCTTGTGGCGGAACAGTCTGTCTCTTTGCCCAACTTGGTCTCCAGCCACTTGTTGTAACGCTTTTCGGTGGTGAGCCACACGAGCCGCTCAGTGCCTTTGCGCTCCAACAACATCGCTGGCGAGGGTTGGACGATACCACCGTGATCCAGCTGCGCCGTTCCGAGGAACTTGCCGCAGCGAAAGTACTCGGCGCTCAATGCCTCTGGTTCGACCTCCCCGACGCCATCTACCGCGATGCGCGCTACACCTCGGATGCCGAACTTTTCGGCTCCATCCACCCGGACGATCTTCCGCTGGTCGAGACCCTCCGTGCCATGGTCGAAGACATCAGCGCACCACAGAGTGGACAACCAACACTCTTTGTACCCCTGGCAGTGGGAGGACATGTCGACCATCAAATCGCTCGCGCAGTCGGGTCAGCATTTGTTGCCCAAGGCTACACGGTGTGGGCCTACGAAGATCTCCCCTACGCCGCTAGCCCAAATGGCCGAGAGCACTGCCGGGAGTTGGTTACCCAATATACGTCCACCTCTCCTTGGCTCGTCTTCCTTACAGAGGAACTGTTCCTCTCACGACTCAAGGCAATTCGCTGCTATCAGAGTCAGGTTGCTTTTATTTTCCGTGAGGTGGGCGATATGGAAGAAACCCTACGAACTTACGCTCTTACTGTCGGTCAGGGACGCCTCGCTGAACGCTTTTGGAAGCTCCGTGGACCGGCAAGCACTGCGTTCCATAGCGATTCAGAGGTCAGGCAGAACGAAGGCAAGAGAGAAGAATAAGAGGCAGAAAACGAGCCAGAAGGGTCCTGCCGCAAGCAGCCTGTGAGCGGTTCCTCTCTTCGCTTGGTTGAAAGACTGGTGCAACCCACGTACTACCGCAACCAGCGTGAGAGCGGTTCCCCTGCTGAACAGGGATGAAGACTCCCCGACTCTCACAGCCTACCTACCAGCCCACCAGCAGCGGTAAGCCAGACGTTGCAGCACCGGAACGTAAACCTTTTGACCGTCGCTCAAAGCGACGCGGGCACGATGCACCTCCACCAGTCCGAGTGCCATGCATCGGAGCAGTATGCACAGTATGTCAGCAGCGCATTGCCGAAAGCAGCAACTCACTAGATTGGTGCTAGACCAGCGGCCAGAAGCCATGGCTCCGACAACGCCTTTGCGAGAACGATCTTCAGGACGAGACCGAAGCGCATTGCAACCTGTGGCGCAATGAGTGCATCAGCCGCTGGCGCCACAATACCCACTGTCTGTACCACCGCGACCTCACAGCTTCCCACGCCGTGTTGGGGACAAAACAGACCCTCAAGAAGGGAAGAACGAGGCCACCCCTGCCACCAGCAGTATCTCAGTGAAGATGAGTCAGCCAACCCATGAATGATCGCGGTACTCTCGGACACCAAGCCGAAAATGCCCAGCCACACTCACCGCGAGCGTCAGACGAGGCACGAACCAGAATGCGGTCATCGCTCGTGAATAACCGGTCAAGAGCGTCAGGCGATAGGCCAGAGCAGCATCCTCCTGCCCAGCGACCAGCACCTTTTGGGAGCAACCCCCCATGCGTCGCCGCTACCACGCACGAGAATGCCGAGCGCAGCTGTGTCGTGCGACAGGAGTGTCCATTCCTGCTCCCTGGAAACCGCAGCGAGCAGGGGTACTCCGGCGATGCCCAGCTAGGACACCCTAACCGCCGCGGGCAGTGCGCCAAGGGAGGAGACTCTCCCAAGTCAGGAGATACTCAACTGCCACACCACGTGCTGTCATTGTCACGTCAAGTAAGGAGGCAAGGCACGGCTCGCACCGGTTGCAGATGATTCCCGCTAGGAAGCACCCCAACGCACTGGAGAACATCCCCACCGTGCTCGAGGTTCTACCAAAGCATTGACCTCATCTGCGAGTCAGCAGAAAAGCCGTAAAGAGGATCATAAAAACATTTTAGGCAATAGCAAGCGTAGCAAAGAAGATCCGTGCACGTCACGCCACAACAAGAACATTTCCAAAGTTCTAGCAATACCCACTTATAGATATTGCAATCCGCGTTGAGTAATGCAATTCACGAAAGGCGCGCAGAGGCGATGAGCATCCCCACCCCGCTCGCCTGCGTCCACTGCCGGTAGTGCACGCCGATGTTACCCATCTCCACCTGCCAGCCCCTTGGATTGGAGGGTGTGTAGGTCAGGCAACGTCGTTCAAAACACTGGATGAGCACATCGCGCTCCACCCCATTCACCCGGACACGAACCCAGTACGGCTCGGTTACCGGAAATCCCACCACTGCGACCCAGGGTGAGAAGAGAGGCTCTTCCCGCAAGTGGTTACCCACCCAGACCAATTCTCGTTGCGTAAACCAGGCCGCAAATACCGAGGCGACTCCATGGCCGGTCTCCGGGTACAGCTCACCGTAGCGAACGTCATAGCCAGCTAGCTCCGGTTCACTGAGCACGGTTCCATCAGCGTGTAAACGAGCGGTCACCACCTCACCGGCACGACCCGCCGAATCTTGCATCAATGAGCCGAGCAAGGCGTAGGTAATCCCATTCCCTGGATCACCGGCAACCGCGATCCGTGCCGGTGTGCGCCATTGGAAGGACTGATCCCCCACTTGCTGCCAGCCGGTCATGAGCTCCCATGCCAGCCGCCCACCGGTCACACGCCAACGCCCGTCAACAGGTTGGGCTGGATTCGTTAACTCCATTCGCCCCTTCTCAAAATACTGCACCAGGCGGCGACCTCCTGGGGCGTCAGCATAGGGCTCCCATTCCACCGTGCTGAGCAGCGGCCCCCAGAGCCACGTCCGCTGCACAAGACGCTGCGCAATCGGATCGTCAGTCCGCCGCCACCACCACTGGAACAGCCGCGCTGCATCATCTGGCCCATCGAGCGGATCAACCTTGATCCAGCCAAAGTCAAGCAGCTTCGCCGCATCGTCGTACCACGACTCGAATGTCGAACCAGTGAGCACAACGATCAGCGTGTATCCCGCCCGCTCGGCAACCTCGATTAAGCACAGTCCGGCCGTATCCGTCCAACCTGTCTTGCCTCCGATGACGCCCGGATACCGTTCCGGGAGTTTATTCGTGTGATGCCACGTGAAACCTTCACCCCGATACTCGCGTGCACCAAAAATCTCCACGAAACGAGCATCTGTTAGCGCAACGCGCGTGAGGCGAGCCATGTCGAGCACACTGCTCAAATGCCCTGGTTCATCTAAGCCGTGCGGGTTAACAAAGTGGGTGTCGCGGAGACCGAGCTCCGCCGACTTTTGATTCATCCAGTCAATGAAACGCCGACGAGCTCGTGCATCTTCCACCTCCGGACTTCCACCTACTCCCCTGGCAATCGCCATCGCCGCATCGTTCCCACTGCGCAGCAGTAACCCGTAGAGGAGGGTACGAAGTGTCACCGTTTGCCCGGCGACCAGCCCAGCAGAGGACCCACCGACCAGGTCCTCCGGCACAATGGTCACTCGCATATCCAGTGAGCCACGCTCCAACGCCACCAGTGCCGTCATGACCTTCGTTAAGCTGGCAATCGCCACTGACTCCCGTGCCGCCTGCTCTGCGACGACTGTTCCATCGGCTGCTTCCATGATCACCCAGTGCCGAGCGACAACCAAGGGCTCGGCTCGCACGCCAGGCACAATCGCATTCTGGAGCGCCAACAAACAGGGCAGTACGATCACCCAAAGAGTTACGACACGACTCATTTGCTTCCCTTCCCTGCGTGCCCGAACACCCCTATTTAGCTTGGCGAAAAGTTCAAGAGTTCTCAAGCAGGTGCCAGCACTGATGAATGCCAACATACCGGTCGATAGTCGGTTTCTCGTTCACCTCCGCGTATCGGGCACAGGACCATGAACCAACCAACGCACATAACCCGCCACCCACCTTTCCTGTCATCGCACACACGCAGCAGACTCCGCGTCCTTTTCTTGGCACACCACCCCTCTTCTCCCTGTAATCACATCATCAACCGGCGTCGTCCAATACGCGCCCCTGCCGGCCAAGAATTGCGACTACCACATGGTCACGCATCTCTTGCGTCACTGACACACGCACAACCGGCCGCGGGGAGTGCTTAAAATCCTCCACACAGGGGCTGGGTAGCAACCACACACGGGCCGTCTGGAGAAAGAACCGCACGATATGCAGTTTGGTTTTCTGCGCTGTCCGAGCAGAGCAGTGTCCGCCTACTCACCGATGGCGTGATGGCCTCCACAGACGGTGGCTGTATCCGGTGGCTAGAGTTCTCTGCTAAGCGTACTGCAGTGGGTGCTTTTGTGGTGGGCGTCGCTCAGCCCTGAGCTCGCTCACGCTTCCAACGAGGGCATAGCGAGGCGTTCCAGCTCCGCGAAGAGGTCCGCCATCTCAATCGCTGTCATGGCAGCTTCAGAACCCTTATTCCCCAGCTTCGTCCCTGCCCGCTCCACTGCCTGCTCGATTGTGTCAGTCGTCAGCACACCGAAGATCACTGGGGTACCGGTCTGCAGCGCCACCTGTGCGATCCCTTTGGCCACCTCGCCTGCCACATAGTCAAAGTGTGGCGTTGCGCCACGAATGACGGCGCCAAGGCAGATCACTGCGTGGTACCGATTGGTCTCGGCCAGGCGCTTTGCCGTCACTGGAATCTCAAATGCCCCAGGCACCCAGACGATGTCAATGGCTCGTGGATCGACTTCATGTCGGACCAGGGCATCGACTGCACCTCGCACCAGCTGGGACGAAATGAACTCATTGAATCGGCTCACCACAAGCGCAAACCGCCGACCTCGCCCGTTCAATATCCCTTCGATGGTCCGTATTCCTGGCCGATGAGACTCCATCATGCTGTGCCTCCTCGCTCCGTTTCGCCTCCTATGCCAGCGAGTTCCTGCAGCAGCACTAGATGACCGAGCTTATCGCGCTTCGTCCGCAGGTATCGATGGTTGTGCTCAGTCGGCGGCAGCTCGATGGAGACCCGCTCAACCACGGTGAATCCCAGTTCTTCGAGCGCAGCGACCTTGCGCGGATTATTGGTCATCAAGCGAACACGTTGGATTCCTAGATCGCGCAGGATCAGAGCTGCTTCCCGGTAATTTCTGAGGTCGGCCGGGAAACCGAGCTGGAAATTGGCTTCCACCGTATCCAGCCCCTGATCCTGCAGATGATACGCCCGAATCTTGTTGAGCAGTCCGATCCCTCGCCCTTCCTGGCGCAGGTAGACGATCACCCCACGCCCTTCCACGGCGATCCGCTGCATGGCCATCTCCAGTTGCGAACCACAATCGCACCGTTGTGATCCGAACACATCCCCCGTCAAGCACTCCGAGTGCAGACGGACGAGGACCGGCTCCTCCCCATTCACTTTACCCAAAACGAGTGCAAGGTCGATCTCATCCCTACCCAAACGCTGGTACGCCCGCAGACGGAACGTCCCTGATCGCGTGGGCAGGGTCGTCTCAGCGACACACCGAGCAACCCGTTCGTGCACTAGGCGGTAAGCAATAAGATCCGCCACATGAACTAGAGGAATAGCGTGCAGAGCGGCAAATTGCTCCAGCTCGGGTAAACGCGCCATCGTGCCGTCTGCGTTCATGATTTCGCAGACAACTGCTACAGGGTACAGCCCGGACAGCCGCGCCAGATCGACCGATGCTTCTGTCTGCCCATCACGTTCCAGCACACCACCTGGCCGCGCACGCAAAGGGAAGACATGGCCAGGCATAACAAAATCAGCACTTGTCGCATTCGGATCCGCCAACTTCCGAATTGTTGTCGCCCGATCAAACGCCGAGATCCCAGTCGTTACTCCTTCACGGGCCTCGACGGACACGGTGAAGGCGGTTCCGAGCCAAGAGCCATTCTCTGTGGGCGGCACCATCAACGGGAGGCCCAATCGGTCCGCCCATTCGGCAGCCATCGGCACGCAGATGAGGCCGCGCGCTTCCCGCGCCATGAAATTCACCGCTTCTGGCGTACAGAACTGTGCTGCGAGAGTAAGATCGCCTTCGTTTTCCCGATCGGCATCATCGACGATGATGACAAACTGTCCAGAGCGGAACGCCTCGATCGCACGCTGCACACGCTCGAATCGTGTCACGGTTCGCCTCCCTCTCTTCACGAGACAAATCCCGCTCGGCGGAGCGCTTCCAACGACAGACCGTCGGCAACGCCGAGGCGCAAGAACTGTTCGACATATTTGGCCACGATATCCACCTCCAGATTCACCGGAGCACCCAGCCGTTTCCGCGGCAAGGTGATATGCTCTTGGGTATAGGCAACAAGCGAGACCTCGAACTCCTGAGCTGTCCGTCGCTGCACCGTCAAACTTGCCCCATCAACCGCAATAAAGCCTCGCTCCACCACGTAACGCATCACCTCCGCCGGCGCCGCAATCCAAACGACGAGCGCCGGGCCATCATGCTCCCTTCGCACCAGTCGTCCAACCGCATCAACGTGACCCTGCACATAGTGCCCGCCGAATCGCCCACCGACCGGTACAGCTCGCTCAAGATTCACCGGGTCGCCGACGCGCAACGACCCAAGCGCGGTCCGGCGGAGTGTCACTGGTTGGAGCTCCACCAGGAAACTGTCCTCTGTACGTTCTGTGACCGTAAGACAAACACCCTCCACTGCAATACTGTCGCCGACACGGGTACCCTCGAGGGCGATACGACAGCGGATGCGAAGCCTGGCTCCTCCCCCTGCCAGGGACTGCATCGCCACGACCTCGCCAATTTCCTCAACCAGACCGGTGAACATCACACGCCCTCCGGAATCTCGAGCGGTCGGAGCGTTCCTTCAATGACGACGTCCGTACCAATCTGACGCACTTGCGTGTCTTGTAATCGGACAGCTCGTTCCATCGTCTCGACACCCTTTCCAGCCAGTGGGACCGGAGCGTTTGCTCCTCCAATCAGCACTGGCGCGATGAAGGCCACCACACGATCGGCGAGTCCCTCGTCGAAAAAGGCGCCGAGCACACGACTACCCCCCTCTACCAGCACGCGATTGATTCCACGCCCGGCAAGAATACCCAGTGCAGCCAGGAGATCGATGCGGCCACAATGCGGTGGAACGAAAACAAGTTCTGCTCCGGCTCGCCTCAGCGCAGTAATTCGCTCAGCTGGAGCTGCTTCCGTGGTAACGATTAGGGTGCGACCAGGGAGATCTGGAGCAAGTACACGGGCTGTAGGCGGCGTCCGCGCAGACGTATCCAGCACCACTCGCAACGGATGGTGCGGTCCACCGTCGCCAGCCTCCTCCGGAGCAAGACGTGTTGTCAATTCCGGATCGTCTGCGAGAACCGTTCCTACACCGACCAGAACCGCGTCGTGGCGATCCCGCAACTGGTGCGCGTACCGCCGCGCCTCCGGACCAGTGATCCAACGTGAGTGACCGTTGCGCGTTGCAATATGCCCATCAAGCGACATCGCGTACTTTAAAGTAATTTCCGGTAAATCATGCCGCAGACGCTTAAAATATCCGGCATTCACCTCAGCTGCTGCCTGTGCTTCCACGCCGAAAGTGACCACGATACCAGCCTTGCGGAGCCGAGCGATGCCCCGCCCGGCAACTTCTGGATAGGGATCAATGTTCGCCACCACCACCCGTGCAATGCCTGCCCGCAGGATCGCATCCACACAAGGAGGAGTTCGCCCATAGTGGGCACAGGGTTCCAGGGTGACGTAGAGGGTGGCCCCACATGCCCGCTCGCCAGCTTGGCGAATAGCGACAATCTCCGCATGTGATCCTCCGGGTGGCTGCGTGCATCCTTCACCGACCACAACACCGTCGCGAACAAGGACCGCCCCAACCGCCGGGTTCGGTGCAACACGTCCTTGTGCACGCCATGCCAAGGCGATTGCTCGCCGCATCCATTGCTGGTCCATAGCAGAGATCGACAGGTCGCTCACGTCCCTCGCCTCACAACAAAGAACCCGGGTGGCAGAGCCCCCGGGTTCAGGATTGGTCGAAGTCGCTGAAAGACCGGCACCAACCACCGGAATCACGACCTTCTCCCATCCGGACTATACCGTCGGCCCCGGAATTGGCGCCGCTGGCGCCTCACCGGATCCTGCGGCCATCGGCCGCTCGCGGGCTGTACCGCCGGTCGGGAATTGGCGCTTCGCGCCTCACCCTGCCCCGAAGGTCTTGCATTGCCAAGTCTACGGCGCGCTGCGCCGTTCGTCAACTCGTCTCGAACTCCATCCGAGAGAAGACGTCTGTCAAAAAGATTCCCAGAGCCCACTCAAGAGAGGATCGAGGCCTTGTCCCATCCCCTTGTTAAGGCACTTCCAGCCGATCCACCTGACCGAGACGTTGCAGCCAACGCTCCACCCACTGCGCGGCCCAGTACCCGCACAGGCCATGGACGCCACCTCCAGGCGGTGTCGCCGCGCTGCAAAGAAAGAGTGCTGAGTCAGGAGTGCGATACGGTGGCCACGGCAACCACGAGGGACGGGCAAACAGTTGCCAGAACGTCGGCCATCCAGCAGTCAGATCGCCCCCCACAAGGTTCGGATTCTGCAGCTCCAATTGACGCGGGCCCCATACCCGACGAGCCAGTATGCGCGAACGGAACCCGGGTGCGAACCGTTCCACCTGGCGCTCAATGACTTCCGTCGCGTCTCCGTCCCAGCCATTGGGTACATGACAGTAGCCCCAAACGACAGCCAACCCAGGCAACGTACGGCTCGGGTCAAATTGGCTCGGCTGGACGAGAATCACGAACGGTCGCTCCGGCATTCGGCCATTCACGACTGCATGTTCGGCTGCCACAATCTCCTCCGCTGTCCCCCCAAGATGAACGGTCGCTGCCAGGCCACACTCTGCAGCTCGCCAGGGTATCCCGTCGCGGAGCACCCAGTCGATCTTAAAGACCCCAGGACCATGCCGGTAACGCGCCAGCCGCCGCCGATACCAGCTGGGCCAGCGTTGACCAGCAAGTACAAGCGCATTTTTCGGAACAAGATCGAGCAGTACTGCGCGAGCTGGTGGAATCTCGGTGAGCCGATGCAAGGGAAATCCGCTGTAGAGTCTTCCGCCCCGGACCGTGAGTTCATCGATCAGGTGGGCGGTCAGCTGCGCCGTGCCGCCCTCGACCAGTGGCCAACCGACCAGATGCGCGCAAAGCGCGAGCACCAGGGCAAACGCAGCTGAGGGCGCACGTTCGAGCGGTAGCGTGCTGTGCGCGGCAAGCCCGGCAATCAACGACCGTGCTCGTGCGGTGCGAAAGTGTTGGCCCAGATCAGTTGCCGAGCGGGTACCCTCCCGAGCGAACCGTAGGAATGCACTCCAAGGCACGGACCATCCTGGGAAACAGAGCACTCCAGGTGCTGGGGAAAGCAACGTCGCAAGGAGCGCATGGCCATGCTTGAGGAGCGGCTGAACAAGCGCGCGGTACCTCCCGCGATCCTCCCCGAGTTGGTCCGCGGTACGCTCAAGATCTTGCCAGAGTAAGACTGCGCTTCCGTCAGTGAATGGATGAGCAAGCGCTGCCGGGGAGCGGACCCAGGCTACGCGTTCTACCAGTCCAATGGCACGGAAGAAAGGGGAGACTGCTGCGAGTGGCACTACTGTCGCGCAGTGATCGTGTTGGCAGCCAGGCACGATGCTGGCATCCGTCCGCAGCCCTCCCCCGATCTGTTCCTGTCCCTCAAGGACGAGCACCCGCCGCCGACTACGCGCAAGCGTAACCGCTGCCGCGAGCCCGTTTGGGCCAGAGCCGACGACAACCACATCCCATCGACCCGCTGGCCTGAGGGGGGACATTACTTCAGCCTTGTGATGACCCCTCCGTGTCCTGCCGACCTGCAACCGACTCCACCATGGCGACGAAGGCCGCTTCCGGCCGTGCTCCTTCAAACTCGAGCGACTCATTCATGACCACTTTGGGCACCGCGAAGACCCGATACCGCTGTGCCAGATGCGGGAACTCACTTACTTCGACGACATCCGCGGTGACCTTCTCGCTCTCAATCGCCATCATGTGCGCCAACCTGGCGACACTCGGACAGTATGGTCAGGTGGGGGTGACAAAGACTTTGATATGAACCGGTTGGACAAGCTTGGTCAGCGTCTCACGACTCAAAGGGCTGAGTTCCGTGGTGCCACGCGAGACGTCGATCAAGTCCTCAATCAGTGTCGCAAACTCGTAACCAGCGGGGACACCGATGAATCGCACCGTCCCCTTATTGTGGCCCTTCAGCAAGATCGCCGGGATCTCTTCGACGCCAGCCTGCTTCGCCAACTCGGCATCTTGCAGGAGATCGTGCATCTCCAATGTCAGCTTATCGGAGAGCGCAGCCACTTCTTCAAGAAGTTGGTTGGTCTCGCGGCAGGTGGCGCACTCATACCCCGGAATGCGAATCTGGGTAACGCGCTGGGTGAAAAGAACAATAGTGACAGGATCCCGCAGGCGTTCGGCAAACACCTGGCGCAGGTATTCCTGGTCTGCTGGCGAGAGAATTGGCATTAGGTTCCCCCTTCCCGTGTCACACCGTTCCTGGCCGAAGCGTAAACGATCAGGCGCTCTCCTGCCATGTCACTCGTGTGATAGGATCGTGCCTGGAGGTGAACATGAGGCGTATCCTCGTCGGGACGTCATCCTGGACTGACCACGAGGGGTTTTATCCGCCCACTATCGCTGACCGCGAGCGGTTGCGCTTTTACGCGCACTATTTCCCCATTGTGGAAGTTAATTCGACCTACTATGCCATCCCCTCACGTCGAGTGGTCGAGGGCTGGGTCAAGCGTACCCCTCCTGGATTTGTCTTCGATGTGAAGCCACCACGCCAGCTAACTGCGACACCAGAGCAGCCTGGCGGGGAGGCACCGACTCCGGATAGCGAGATCGCTGCCCGCTTCCTGGACGCGATCGAGCCGCTGATCATTGCGGGGAAGCTGGGAGCGATCACGTTCCAATTTCCACCATCGTATCGCAATACTGAGGAACATCGGGAGTACTTACGCCTCCTGCCGGAACTCTTCCCTGGCCTGTCGATCTCAGTCGAGTTTCGGCGGCGTGACTGGCTTGACGAACACCATGCCCACCAAACACTCGAGTTGCTGAAGCAGACCGGTTTGAGCTACACGATGGTCGACGAGCCACAAATCGGGATCGGGTGTGTTCCTCCAATTTATGCGGTGACGAATCCCCGTCTCGCCGTTGTTCGCTTCCACGGCCGCAATACCGAGACCTGGTACCGTTTTACCGGGAAGACGGGCGAGCGCTTCAATTGGGAGTATCGTCCAGAAGAACTCGAAGAATGGCGGCCAAAGTTGCTCCGTGCTGCGACCGAGGCAGAGGAAGTACATGTCTTTTTCAATACAAACTATGGAAATCAAGGACCACGCAACGCCGTGCTCCTTATGGATCTCCTCGGTCTTGAGCACCCACCATTGCCCAACCTGACCTGAGAATCAGTGCACTTGCAAACGGTACTGGAGGAGGAAGTGCCACAGAGCATCGGCCGCAGCCGAAACTGGCCGTCCGGCACGCCGCACCAGTGACCACCAGCGCCGCACGGGAAACCCCTGAACATCGAGAATGACGAGACGCTCCGTTTCCAGTTCGAGCCCAATGGCGTCACGTGGCATGATGGCCACACCGAGATCCGCGGCAACAGCCTGCTTAATCGCACCGTTGCTTCGCAGCTCCATCGCCACACGAATGGAGCATCCCGCTTCCGCGAAGATGCGTTCGGTATCAGCTCGCGTCCCCGAGCCGATCTCCCGCACCAGAAACGGCTCGCGGGCAATCTCCTCAAGCGAGATCTGACGGCGACGCGCCAACGGATGGCGAGGTGAGGCGATGACAACAAGTTCATTTGGCAGGAACTGAGCGATCTCCAAGTCCTGTGGATCCTCGATCAATCCCATGATGGCAAGATCAGCATCCCCACTGAGCAGCCGCTGGTGAACAGCAAAGCGATTGAGCACATCGAGCGAGAGTTCAACACCAGGATAGGCGCGGTGAAAGGCACCGAGCGCTTTGGGTACGACGTAGATGCCTGCCGTCGTGCTGGCGGCCACGCGCACCTGACCACGTTGGGCGCAATGCAGCTCCCGCATCGCGCTCAATGCCTCGTCCAACAGATCAAGCATCCGCTCAGCATAAGGTAGAAGGTGGCGCCCTGCCTCGGTTAGCTCCACCCCCCGCCCGGTGCGCTGGAAAAGTGGAACATTCAGGAGCTGTTCCAGCGCCTTAATCTGGGCCGAGACAGCTGGCTGGCTGACGACGAGTTCCTCAGCAGCCCGCGAGAAGCTGCGGTGACGCGCCACTGCCCGAAATACTTGCAGCTGCCGCAAGCTCACGTCCATATAGATTCCCCCTATGCGAAGCATCACAAAGTGCTATTGCAGATTATATGCCCATATCGGTATGCTGTGAAGTGACGGGGTAGCTCCGTCAAAAAATCCATGCGAAGGAGGAGTTCGATGCCTAAGCTGTTCATAACCCGGAACGCCACCCACCTAAGTACCGCAGCTTACCGCAACAAAAGCTTCTCCTCTGTAGTATCACGCTGATCCTCGACAACAACGTCACCAGCATCTGACGCGGTCGCCGCCGACGCGGCCATGTGGTCGCGGCAACGTTTTCCGTTCTTCGGTGCGAAGCCAAGAGAAGGGAGAATGCACATGTGGTCGCTACCTCAGCCCGTCCCTGATCCTGAAGAACTGCGTGAGACCCCGTTGCTCCCACCCGGCTACCGAGTGCCTGCCTCGCGTTGGGTGCATCCCAGCACGCGTTTGCGCCAACTCCTCGATACCTTGCCATTCGTCTTCGCACCCGGTGTCTATGACCCGCATGGGGCACAGCTCGTGATGTACTACGGCTTCCCTGCTGTCTACTTCAGCGGCTACTCGTTTGCTATCGGTCACCTGGGTACGACCGATATGGATCTTTATTCAAGTGTCGAAATTGCTGATGCTGCCCGACGCATTGTTTCAGCGCTGCGCAAGTTCCAGCTGACTATGGCTGTCGGTGACCCTGAGAAGGGCATTGCGCCCAAGCACTTGCATATCCCTCCAGTGGTCGCCGATATGGACACCGGATATGGGAACATTTTCAACGTCCAGCGCACGACCGAACTGTATGTCGGTGCAGGTGTGGCGGGTGCCCATATTGAAGATCAGGTGATGCCAAAGCGCTGCGGCCACATTGGTGGTAAGGCGCTCATTCCTGCCCAGGAAATGATCGGCAAGCTCAAAATAATGCGTGCAGTGGCCGATGATCTCGGCAATCCTGACTTTGTCATCATTGCCCGCACCGATGCTGTCTCAGCGGTTGATGCACCGGAATCACTCCGTGGCCTCCCGCTCGCCGTTGAGCGAGCCCTCCGCTATCTTGAGAGTGGGGTGCCTGATCTTATCTGGTGTGAATTCCCCACCTCGGACCGCGGCCCGCTCGAGACGTTTGTAGAAGAGGTGCGCAAGCGCTTCCCCGACGCTCGCTTCGCCTTCAATTGGTCCTCGTCCTTCAAGTGGTTCACTGATCCGGACCCGATCAGCTTCCGCGAGCTGGGCGAGATGGGCGTCCGCTTCATCTTCATCACGCTGGCCGCCCAGCACGCAATGGGACTTGGCTTCAGTGAACTCCTACAAGATCTTGCCGTCCGCCAGGAGCAGGCCTATATCGACTTGCAGCGCCGTGAGTGGGCACCAGGTACCGATTTCCCGACGCGCAGCCATCACTTCTTTTCCGGTGTCCCATATCACCATCTGCTCGGTCAAGCATACGACGCGCCGCGCCTTGGTACTCAATTCGAGGAAGAACTCTCCGAAGAAGCAGTGGTCTAAACCAACCGCTCACGCCGGGATGCGGAGCGTGCCCGCTCCGTATCCCGGCTTCTTCTCGTTACACTAACCACAAGGATGTCGTGCGGTGATCAGGTGAGGGAGGTATGTTGATGGGTGGAGAAGTTCGTATCCTCGGCCCGGTGACCGCCGAGTTTGCTGAAATCCTCACCGAACCAGCCCTTGACTTCATCGCCGCGCTCCACCGTGAATTTAACCCTCGCCGCCTGGAACTGCTGCAGCAGCGGATCGAGCGCCAGCAGGAAATCGACTCTGGGCACTTTCCGGACTTCCTCCCCGGAACAGTCCATATCCGGGAAAGTGACTGGCAAGTCGCTCCAGCTCCGCCAGATCTCCAGGATCGACGGGTCGAAATCACGGGTCCAGTCGACCGCAAAATGATGATTAACGCACTCAACTCTGGTGCCCGAGTCTTTATGGCTGACTTTGAGGACGCTCTCTCACCAACCTGGTTCAACGTCATTCTGGGGCAAATCAATCTCCGCGACGCTGTCCGACGGACCATTAGCTTTGAAAGCCCTGATGGACGGATCTACCGCCTTGCTGAACGAACCGCCACGCTCCTCGTCCGCCCGCGCGGTTGGCATCTCGTCGAGCGGCACGTCTTGGTCGACGGTGAGCCGATTGCGGCGAGCCTCTTCGACTTTGGCCTCTACTTTTTCCATAACGCCCACGAGCTCCTCGAACGAGGTACTGGGCCCTACTTTTATCTACCAAAACTTGAAACTCATCTTGAAGCGCGTCTCTGGAACGATGTCTTTAATTTCGCCCAAGATCGCCTTGGTCTTCCGCGTAGCACGATTCGCGCGACGGTCCTGATCGAAACGATCCTGGCTGCCTTTGAAATGGACGAGATTCTCTGGGAACTTCGTGACCACGCCGCGGGCCTCAATGCCGGCCGATGGGACTATATTTTCAGCATCATCAAGAAGTTCCGGCGCCACCGCGACTTCCTGCTCCCGGATCGCGCACAGGTGACGATGACAGTCCCCTTCATGCGTGCCTATACCGAACTCTTGGTCCGTACCTGTCATCGGCGAGGTGCTCACGCTATTGGTGGGATGGCCGCCTTCATCCCGAGCCGCCGCGATCCGCAAGTGAATGAGGTCGCCTTAGCCAAGGTCCGCGAGGACAAGGAACGGGAGGCCAATGATGGCTTTGATGGAACCTGGGTCGCCCATCCTGACCTGGTTCCTGTGGCCATGGAAGTCTTCGATCGCGTGCTCGGCGAAAAACCGCACCAGAAGGACCGCCTCCGCGAGGACGTTCGTGTCACAGCGCGCGACCTTCTCGATGTGCGTGTCCCCAGCGGCCAGATCACCGAAGGCGGTCTCCGCAACAACGTGAGTGTGGCTCTCCAGTACCTTGACAACTGGCTGCGTGGGCAGGGCGCAGCTGCGATCTTCAACCTCATGGAGGACACTGCAACCGCCGAGATCTCACGCGCTCAACTTTGGCAGTGGCGTTACCATGGCGCACAACTGGCGGACGGGCGCCCCATCACGTCCGAGCTGTACGCCCAAATCCGTGACGAAGAACTTGCCAAGCTTGGCGGCGAGCAGAACGGACGCCTTCAAGAAGCTCGTGACATCCTCGATCGGCTCGTACTCGCTGACGAATTCATCGAGTTCTTAACGTACATTGCCTATGACTATATCGACTGAGCACTCCAGCTCTGTCGGAAGTAAGAGGGCGAGGAGCTGGGAGCAAGACGCTCCCAGCTCCTCCTGGGCTCACAGGACAGCAAGCCAACGTTTTCGAACTGCTCTGGCGCCGTAGAGTGCCCCGCCACAGCTTCAGCCTTCGTCCTGGCCGTGTCCGCGATTCCGCGGCATTCCACCACCCTAACAACAGCCTTGAAAGGGTTTGTCTGAGACACAACAGTCAAGGCCAGCTGCCGAGTATGCGACTCAAACCCTGTCAAGGGAAGTTCTTGCGGCAACCGACGCTTCGCCTCGTGCACCGCCTCAGTAACGAACGCTTCTGCTTCCGCCGCCTGCTTCAAGAGCACGACGGTGCGAGTTACCCCCGCCGTCCCGAAAGCAGCTGCACTCAGCTGACCAAGCGCTCCACAGACCCAACCAACCAGAGTACGAGCCTGCGAGATCTGAGAATCCGTCAAGCTGTCCGCACGTCCGTAAACAGTACCGTAAGCCGCGAGCGAGCGACCGAAGAGCGTGATCGGCGTCAGACGTTTGCGTGAACCATTCCTGGCACCACGCCCTCCACGTTGCTCCTAGATAGATCGCTCGGCCTCCTCCCACGTGATCGTTTGGGCAACCAGATTCAGGACCAGTGGCAGCGTCTTCCCGGCATCTTTTGGTCCGATGGCAAGCCAGGAAACAAAGGATTGGGCGATCTCGACCGGCTCCAAACGCCCGCATGCCACAGTGGGGTGCACGATGCAAAGAATCATGCCTGGATCGTCCGCCTGCTCTGCAGGCTTCAGCCCCAGTAAACGACCATGAGCGATTTTCCGGTGAACAGCGCAGCAATGTCGACTATCGGCTGGAGACACCAATTCGACGGACGTCCCAAGTGCACTTGCCGACAGTCGGGCCCAAAAGACCGCCTTGCAAGCGCCGCAGTTGCTCTTTCACACGCGTGGTTCCTCACCCATATCACGACTACGGAGCGTCAGTACCGGCAGTGCCCAACCAAGCACTGCCGCCTCAATCACCGTGAGCATCGCCTGCCAGTATCCTCGTCGTCCTGGCACAAGGTCGGCCAACGTCACCCGAGCCTTTGAGTCCCGGGGTATTCTCCCCGTTCCCTCCCAGAGCACACATGCTTCAGCACTCGGGACAGCCTCGGCAAGCAAGTCAGCAAGCATGGACAGCGGGACAACGAGCAGCTGCGCCACCTCCCGGGGATCGGGCGTCACTTCGTTCGGTGGTCCAGAAGAGACCCAGAGGAAGAGTTCCTGAATCTCGCAATCCTCTATGCCCTGCTCACGATGCACAGACCAACGAGTTCCGACCCAGCGTAGATCATGTGGGTTACTGTGGAGTCCGAGTTCTTCACTGAGTTCCCGCAAGATAGGCTCGCGATCATCCTCTTGCCGGAGGCGTCTGGGATCATATTCCCCGGTGCGGAAATGCCCACCGACACTCACGTCAATCCGGCCAGCCATTGTGTCCTTGGTCATACTACGGCGCTGAAGGAGCACCATGATATCCTCTTGCTCCGGCCAGGCGATCCAGAGATGAAAGGCGGCATGCCACAATCCAAGGCGATGGACAACCCCGCGTGCTGCTGCCTGCCCGGTCGGTTTCCCGTCCGGGGTGAGGACATCAAAGAGCTCTTCCTGTGGATCGGTCGTCCAGGACACGGTGCCACGCTCCCGACACAAGGAGACCGTGCCGGTCAAATGGTACGCTTTCCGGCAGAGAGAAAGGAGGAATGATGGAACCTCGTCCACCGATTGAGGTTTCTATCTTCCAACAGGTCGATATGCGAGTCGGCCGTATCATTGGTGTGGAGCCCTTTCCCGAGGCACGGAAGCCATCTTACAAACTTACGATCGACTTCGGTCCACTCGGAGTGAAGCGTTCGTCGGCGGCCATTCGCCCCTGGTATGAACCTGAAGATTTACTTGGTCGTCTCATCATTGCTGTCGTCAATCTGCCAGTGCGTCGTGTCGCTGGCTTCCCCTCTGAGGTTCTGGTTCTTGGTGCTATTCAACCGGACGGCCGGGTGATCTTACTCCAACCAGACGACGCAGCTGAGCTGGGGAGCCCAGTGGCCTAGGGCAGAGCGCCGGCCTTCTTCAGCCATTAGAGGCACTCTTAGTTGGCGCTCAACCACCAGAGTAGCTGGCCCCTAACGAGAGAGGACGCTCTCCTGGTCAGCACTGCGGGGGCAATTTGGACCCGGGGGCGCTTCTTGTGATATACTCAAAACGGAGTCTACTGTACTTAAGGTTTAATACCTAGGAAGGAATGGCGAAAATTCATGAATGAACAATCGCGAACGCGCTGGATCGGTTTGACCGGCCTTGCGCTTGGCCTTGCACTCATCATTGTAGACGCCACCATTTTGAATGTGGCGATCCCGAGCATTATTCGTGATCTCAACCTTCAACTCACCGACGCTGAATGGGTCAACACTATCTATTCACTCATCTTCGCCTCTCTCCTCATCACCGTGGGAAGACTTGGTGATCTGTTTGGCCGAAAACGCATGTACTTGCTCGGCCTTACCATTTTCATGCTTGCGAGTCTCCTTGCTGCTCGTGCTTCGTCAGGCAGCTTCCTGATCCTGGCGCGTGCGTTGCAGGGTGTTGGGGCCGCCATGATTCTTCCCTCGACTCTCTCTTCCGTGAATGCGATGTTCCGTGGGCGAGAACGCGCGATAGCCTTTGGCATTTGGGGTTCAGTCATCGGTGGGATGGCTGCTGTTGGCCCCTTACTCGGCGGGTGGTTGACCACTGACTACTCCTGGCACTGGGCTTTTTACATCAACCTTCCTCTTGGACTCGTTGCCGCTACACTCACCCTCACAACGGTGCCGGAAACACGAGAGTCGACAGGGCAGCGCGGAGTGGACCTTTTGGGGATCGTCCTGAGTACCTTGGGGTTCTCAGCACTCGTCTTTGGGCTGATTGAAGGCGAACGCTACGGGTGGTGGCATCCCACAGAAATCTTCCGCATCGGCGGGTGGACCTGGCCCGTTGAGGAACTCTCACCAGTTCCGATCTCGCTGGCACTCGCCGCTGTGCTTCTCCCCAGCTTCGCTGTTTACCAGTGGCACCGTGTTTCCCACGGAGAGCCAAGTCTTCTTGACCTGCGCCTTTTTCGTTATCGCAGCTTCCGCTGGGGTAATCTTGCCGCGCTAATTGTCAGCCTTGGAGAATTCGGGATAATCTTTATTCTCCCCCTTTATCTCCAATCTGTCCTGGGTTACAGCGCCCTTCAGACCGGTTTTGTACTGGTCGCCGTAGCCCTGGGAGCATTTTTAGGAGGCCCAGCAGCGGCGAACCTTGCGACACGCTTCGGGGCTCGACTCGTGGTTCGCAGTGGCATGCTCTTGGAGACCATTGGTCTCTTGGCCATCGTCCCTCTTCTCAACCCCGATACCACTGGTTGGCGGATTGCGCCAGCATTATTCGTGTATGGCGTTGGTGTTGGTCTGGCAACCGCGCAACTCACCAGCCTCATTCTCGCCGAAGTGCCAACCGCCCAATCTGGACAGGCCTCAGGTGTGCAAAGCACAACACGCCAAGTCGGTGCGGCACTGGGAATTGCGATCCTTGGTACCCTCTTGGCAGCGACACTCAGCTCCCAGACCGAGTCCAGACTCCTCCAACTTCCGGGATTTCCCGTCGCACAGGCTCAACAGCTGGCTCTAGCCACCAAACAATCAGCTGCTCAAATTGTTCTACAACTCCGCACCGTCCCCGGTTCTGAGCCACTGGTTCGTGCCATTGAGGACGCGTTCACGGATGCTGCACACCGCACCGCGTTCGCCGCTGCTGCATTTTTGGCTATCGGTCTTCTGGCAAGCTGGCTCATTCCGGATATCCGGCCAGGAAGAGAAGAGAAGCCGCTAACCGTGACAACTGATCCGCTAGCAGCATCGCGCACAGCAGAACTCGAGGTGTCAACATCGCGTACCGCGGATGCAACGCAAGACAAGAGGTAGCCAATACAGTTACAAATCTCGGGCGGGGCTACTCCTCCAGCCCCGCCCTCCTGCTCTGCCGGCGATGGCTAGAAGCTGTCTTGCTCCACACCACAAACTGTCACGATGCGTGGCGCGAACTGAGCCGAGGGGAGATTGATCGAAGACCCCGCCCAAGCCTCTCGGCTCTCGAGAGTCAGCTCAGCGCAATCCAGAGCAAAACACCGATGCCGAGCAAGAAGCGATACACCACAAAAAGACTAGTGCTATACCGTTGCAAGAAGCGCAGCAGAAACCAGATGGCAGCAAACCCAGTCAGTCCAGCGCTGAGCATTCCGACCGCAAATGGAACCAGCTCTTCCTGTGACAGCCCAGTCTGTAAGAGGTGGATCCCCTCTAAGAGTCCCGCCCCTACAATCGCTGGGGTACCTAACAGGAACGAGAAACGCGCTGCAGCCGGCCGCGCAAAACCAAGGAAAAGTCCAGCAGTGATCGTGCTTCCGGCCCGAGACACCCCGGGCAACAGGGCAAACATCTGTGCAACGCCAATCAGGAGTCCATCACGCAACGAGAGCTGCTCTAGTGTCCGAGTGTGGCTTGCCCTGCGCTCAGCGAGCCACAGGAGCCCGCCGAGAGCAATGAGCAGAACTGCACTCGCGGCGATGGCTACCCTGCCCCCTCCTCCCGCATGGAAAAACTGGTCGATGGCGTCATTCCCGAGTAGGCCCGCAACAGCGGCTGGAATCGAGCCAAGGACAATGGCCCAGCCCAGCCGTCCCTCAGGAGACTGAGGCAATCCACTGGTGACGGTATCACGAACCCAGCCACGAGCAAGCGCCAAGAGATCTCTCCAAAAGTAGGACAGTACGGCGACTAAGGTACCCAGATGCAGTGCGACGTTGAACGCAAGTCCTGGCTCCGGCCAACCGAACACCCACGGGACAATGATTAGGTGCGCCGAACTGCTAATGGGGAGAAACTCGGTCAACCCCTGCACTATCCCTAGGATCAGGGCTTGCCAGGCGTTCACGATCCAGGAGCCTCCTCGATTTGCGTCCGACGCATAATTGACCAGCTGAGTTGATGTTGCCACCAGAAGACGAGACCGATGAGGGTAATAGGCAGGTAGAGCGCAGCATGCAAGACGATGGCATACGACAACACTATGGCGCGCGGCAGTCCAGCAAGCCCGGAGAGTGCAAGGAGGATTCCGGCTTCGAACGGTCCCACATACCCGGGAGATGAGGGAATGAGCGTGGCGAGGTTCGCAACCGCTGTCGCCAAGAGCACATGCGCTGCCGCAAGGTCGAGTCCAAAACCATAAGCAATCAACCCGTACATCGCCGCTTCCGCAAGCCACGCAACCACCGAGAGCACAGCTGCTGTCCTCAGTGTTGGTCCATGGCGCAGGGCAGCGATACCGTCGAAGCCAGCCCGGACCACCCGGTCAACCCGAGAACGAAAGCGTCGCGGGAGCAGCAAGGATACCCGCTCAAGGTGCTCCACGGTCCGCCCCGATCGCGCAGCGACAAGGGCCACAGCCAGCGCAGGCACGAAGATTCCAGCCGCAAGTACGGCAACGTGCCGCAGCTCTGAGTTCAGCGCCACCGCAAGCGAGGCAACGAGGATAAAGGCAAGCATTGTCAAGCCGTCGAGCAAGCGCTCGATGATGATCGTGGCCAGCGTTGCCGTCTTACTGGTTTGAAAACGCTGGGAGAGTGCGTACGCCCGAACCACCTCACCGGTTCGGAACGGCAAGATATTGTTCGCCATATACCCGATAGTCACAATGGAGAAAAGATCACGCCAGGAGACTCGACACACTGGACGGAGCAGTACCGACCAGCGCATCGCCCGGATGGCGACGCCAACGAAGTAGACAAGAATGGCAGGGATCACCCACCAATAATTGGCTCCCCGTAGTGCAGCAAGAAGCGCCGCGAAGTCCTGCCCACGCAGCGCAAGATACAGAAACACGAGACTGATCAGGACGCCAATGACGACACGTGGCACTGGATCGCTCGCCCCTCCTCACGCCTCGCGGCGCGCCGACGCTGGAGTATAGCAGGACACCTTGCCAGTCGCCGGTCATGCGAGGTTCACCGGGAACTCTCACCACCAGTCCAGGCGGCTTGCCAGGAGATTCACGAGATACAGCCGTGATCGCGCGGTCTGCACAAACCACTCCCCCGACCACTTTTCCCATGCACCTGAGGTCGGGCGCAGGAATGATGGGCTTTCGCCGATCGCCAATTGGGACGCTTCGCGCCCTTCTCCCGAGTGCCACTTGGTGCTACCGATGTGCTGGAGATAGCGATCGGTGACCGCTTCCGTCTTGAGCGACGGCCCGGGAGGAGGGTGTCTGGTACTGCTCTACGCGCTGTGTACGGGCTCAAGACACGCATCAGGCCAATTCGGAGAGTTGTGGTCGGCTCCGGCCGGAACGGCAAGTCCTCCACAGCATGATCATTGACTCCATCGCTCTTCTTGACAGCGGTGCTGCCAACACGTACGCTAGTGAGCGTTCGTCGACTGTCGACGAACGCTGGTCGATTATGCCGCTGACGGGGAGAGCGGTGTACCGTGCATCGCCTGCGGGCGATCTCGACCTCCACATTGTCGCAGCGCGTCGAGCAACGATTGCGTGAGGCCATTCTACTTGGCCAGCTCCCACCAGGACAGCGCCTGGTTGAGGAGCAGCTGGCTCACGAGCTTGGGGTTAGTCGTGCACCAGTACGCGAAGCCCTCCAGCGCCTCGCGCACGAGGGTTTTGTCAGCGTACGGCCACGACACGGTTTTGTGGTCCAACCGCTGACAGTGACGATGATCGAGGAACTCTTTGATCTCCGGTTGGCGCTCGAGCCACCCGTCTTTCGCACTGTCGCACAAATCTTTACCGAAGATCTAGCTCGCGGACTCAACGACATCATTGCCGGGATGCACGCTGCTGCACTCCGCACGGATTGGGTTTCGCTCGTGCAGGCCGATGCCACTTTTCACGCCACCATCGCTGAGGCAAGCAGGCGACCGATCACTGCCCAGTTGCTTCGTCAGCTGGAGACACGAATCGCTCGCACCGTGATCTTGCTTGGATCAATCTACCCGGATCCGCACGCACTTGTGCAGGAGCATGCTCACCTTCTCGCAGTCCTCGCAAGTGGCCAGCCGGAGCGTGCGGAAGCAGCGATCCGCGACCACCTCCGTGATGCCCGCGCGAAGCTTCTCAACGCCTGGGAGGAAGGAGCTCCGCTGATGGTCCCGACCCAGTTCCGACGTGAGGAAGGAGGGAGTAGAGATGAATGAGAAATCCCGAGCTGGAACGGGCAGCGTACCCATCACGCGGCGGCATCTTGTCCGCGCTGTGCTTGGGATTTCGGTCGGCCTCGTCGGGGGTTCGCTTCTCTCCGCTTGTGGACAGAAGGCTACGTCACCGACACCCACGGCGAGTGGCAGCACCCCTGGCGGCACTGCGACCGCTGCGACCAGCGGGGCACCGACAGTCACAACAGGTTCGCGTGGAGAACTCGTCGTCTACAGCTGGTATCAGAAGTGGATCAAGGAGCAGGCCATCCCGGCCTTCGAGCAGGAGACCGGGATCAAAGTGACCTATCTTGGTGCCTACGCGTCCAATGATGAGTGGTGGGCCAAGCTCCAGGCTGGTGAATCGTGGGATGTCTTCATTCCGTCCACAAGCTATGTCATGCGAGCCATGGCGGCAGATCTGCTCACCCCTCTGGATTTGACAGTGATTCCGAACTATCGGAACCTTATGTCAGAGTACCAGAACCTCGAGTACTACGTCAAAGAGGGGAAGACCTACGCCATTCCTTTTGATCGTGTCTTCTACGCCTTAGCCTACCGAACTGACGTCTTCTCGGCACCACCTGACTCTTGGGCAGTTACGTGGGATCGGTCGTACACCGGGCAGATCGCCCTTCATGACAATGCGTACTCTCGCATCGCCTACGCGGCACTGATGATCGGAGACGATCCGCTTCAGCCAACTCGGTGGGATGAAATTCGGCAAAAGCTTCTCGAACAGAAGCCACTGGTGCGCAAGTACTGGAAGGATTACCAGAACGGCATGGAACTTTTTGTCAATAAGGAAGCGGTCGCTGGCCAGCTCACTGACGGACGTGTACGCATGGCGCAAGACCTTGGCGCGCCTGTCGGCTGGACTGTGCCGAAGGAAGGTGTGCTGATCTTCATCGATACCTTCGCTATTCCGAAAACGGCCAAGAACATTGAAAATGCACACAAATTCATTGACTTCCTCTTGCGACCTGACATTCAGCTCCTGCAGCTGCGCAGCATGCGCTACGATGCCGTCAATGCAGCAGCTCGCGAGCAGTTGCCGCCCGAGGAACGCGCTCGCTTTGAACCGCCAGCCGGTGCCAAGTTAATCCTGGGCGACCTTGCTCCCGCTGCAGTGTTACAAAAGGCTTCAGAACTCTGGAACGAGGTGAAGCTGGCGTGAACTGTTGGCACCATCGATAGAGCCATGACGGTAACGTATGACGTCGAGCTGATCGCTGTCACCAAGCAGTTTGGTGAGGTCGTGGCCGTCGACCACGTTGATCTCGCCGTCGAATGCGGGACATTCCTGACTCTGCTCGGGCCATCCGGTTGTGGCAAGACAACTACACTGCGCATGATCGGCGGCTTCGAGCACCCCGATAGCGGCGAGATTCTCATCCGCGGCCGACCGATGGGGCGAACTCCGCCGTACCGGCGTCCAACCTCCATGGTGTTCCAGAACTACGCGCTGTTCCCCCACCTGACTATCGCCGAGAACATCGCTTATGGCCTGCGGGAGCGCCGAGTCGACCGCACAACGATCCAGAGGCGTGTCCGCGAAATGCTGGAACTCGTGGCGCTCCAAGGCTTCGACAATCGCTATCCACGCCAGCTCTCCGGCGGGCAGCAGCAGCGAGTTGCTCTTGCGCGGTCGCTGGTGATCGAGCCGGCCGTTCTCCTACTCGATGAGCCACTTGGTGCGCTCGATTTGAAACTGCGTCGGCAGATGCAACTTGAATTGAAGCGCCTCCAGTCGCAAGTCGGCATCACGTTCATCTATGTGACACACGATCAAGAGGAGGCGCTGACGATGTCTGACCAGATCGCGGTAATGAATCACGGCCGGATTGAGCAGATCGGCACTCCAGAAGAGCTCTATGAACGACCACGCACCCGTTTTGTTGCTGACTTTCTTGGTGCTGCCAATGTGCTCCCAGCCATAGTCCGTGCAGCCGATGCCACGAGTGCCTGCCTCGAGGTAGCAGGACGTCCCGTTACAATCCAGAGGCCAGGCCTCCGTCCGGGACAAGAGATCGCTCTTGTTCTTCGACCACATTGGGTAATCCCTCAACCGGCCCATGAGCAAGCCCAATGGCAAGGTCGCATCGTCGAACGCGTGTATAAGGGTTCAACAATCAGTTACCGCGTCCAGCTCGATGAGGCGATCAGCATCATCGTAGAGGTACCAACGGGCATCAACCACTGTGTCTACGAAACAGGAGCACTCGTATCTCTGACCATCGAACCGTCCCGTCTTCACGTGGTGACGGAGTGAGGAATGCTGCAGCAACAGTCTTCCGTGGCTCGCAGAATTGCGCTGCCCAGTTTGCCCGCTGGATTTTGGTTTGTTGTTCCAGCGATGTTTATCCTGGTCTTTTATCTCGTCCTCCCCGTCCTACTGGTTGCAACCTACAGTTTCTACACGACCGACCCGGTAACCGGCCTGATTCGTCCTGACTTCAGCTGGGCTAACTATGAACGCATTATCGTCTCACCAATTTACCGACGCGTCTTTCTTCGTTCCCTGGAGATTGCTGGCCTCAGTACCCTCATCGCTCTGGTACTCGCCTATCCGGTAGGCTACACCTTAGGAGCCGTGGTACCTCGTCAACGACAACCGCTTCTGCTTCTTCTCATCATCATTCCCTTCTGGACAAGCTACATTGTGCGCACGTACGGATGGATTGGGTTTCTTCAGACCGGCGGCTTTCTCGATAGCCTGGTCTCCTGGGTAATCCCAGGTCGGATCGAGTTTGGCCTCCTCTACACTCGTGCAGCAGTCATCATTGGTTTCGTCCATGTGTTTCTTCCGCTTATGATCCTGCCAATCTATGCGGCAACGCGCTCCCTCGATCCTCGACTCCTCGAGGCATCTGCTGATCTGGGCGCGCCACCCTGGCGCACCTTCTGGCGCATAACACTCCCGCTCACGCTCCCTGGGGTACTGGCGGGCACCACACTGTTCTTCATTGCCGTGTTTGGTTCCTTTGTCACCCCCCAGCTCCTAGGGGGAACAGGTGATCTCATGGTTGGGAACCTGATCGCCGATCAATTCGGTGAAGCCTTTAATTGGCCATTTGGCGCGGCCTTGGCAGTTACCATCACGGCAGTTGTCGTGTTGGGCCTCTTGATCTTCTTCCGCTTCGCCAATGTGGAACGGCTATATGGCTAAACGAGTTATGATTGTCTGGCCATGGCAAACTGGAGCACGGTGGATTGCTCAGATCACTCGTTTCGTCCTCAGCGCTGTCACTGTTCTGGTCTATGGATACCTATTCGCACCGATTGTTGTGGTGGTTATTGCGTCGTTTAACACAAGTGGCCTCACCGCCTTTCCGCCGACCGGCTTCACCCTGGCCTGGTACCAAGAGCTGATGCGCGATGGCGATCTCCTGCGTGCCCTGCGCACCTCGTTGATAATCGCTGTTGTGACCGCAGCATTGACAGTGACCTTAGCGACCCTCACGGCACTTGGCTTGTCCCGTCTTCCCGCCTGGTGGCGGCGCCTCTTGCAAACTGCCTTTTACCTACCGATCGTCGTACCAGGTATCGTATTAGGCATCGCCTTAGTCTTCTGGTTTAAGCGGATCGGTATTCCGCTTGGCTTTTTCAGTGTCCTCGTGGCTCATACCGTGCACGCTTTCCCCTACTCCCTGGCGATTATCCTTACCTCTTTCAGTGGGCTGGATCGACGACTCGAAGAAGCATCGCAGGATCTTGGCGCGACGCCGTGGCGCACCTTTTGGCGGATCACATTTCCTCTGATTCTTCCCGGACTGATTGCTGGCAGCCTCCTTGCCTTCACACTCTCCTTCGATGAGTTCGTGCTCACCTTCTTTGTTACAGGTGGAGGCGTTATCACGCTACCGCTCGAGATTTACAGTCGGATCCGATTTCTGATTTCGCCGGTCATCAACGCAATAGCGGCCCTCGTTCTCCTCATCTCCATGGGCTTTGCACTCATTGTTCAAGTCCTTGTACTGTGGCGGGGACGGAACACTTCCTAAAGCCACTGTGTGGTGCAGGTCCTACAGTCCGTCACCGACGTCATATGTTCCATGGAACAACAATAGAATAGACCGGACCGTTCTCAGAACACTTGCCCCTAGTCGCTTTACACATGGCTGACTTGATAGTGATGATTCTATGATGAGATAATAACAATGATCAGGTGATCAAAAACGTCTGAGTCGGTCCCGAGAGCCGGCTTTTCCGGCGAAGACTTCGGGCGAAGCCCCGAAAGGATGCACGAATGGCGCGAAGACGTCCTCCCGACACCACTTCTCTGTTGATCACACCCCACCAGCAACCGCCAGCTAGTATCGGCGAACGACTTTCCGTCTCCTCAGAAGAGTATGGAACTCGCGATTCTGCCGTACAGGCATATCGCAGCGATCAACTGCATCTCGGCACCGCCTTTTCCCAGCTTGCAATCGATCTTGCAGTGCAGTCGATTCGCAACGCAATTGAGGAAGTGCTCGACTTTGCTCTCTTCGAGACGGGAGCAGAAGAAGGCGAGATCCTGTTTGCCGAGCCACAATTTCGGGAACTGGCTCTCATTTATCACCGTAACGCAGCACCGGAGGCCTTCACAGAGATCGTTCGCTTCCAACAGGTTAGGGAGTCCCTGGCACCATTTGGGCGCAAGCAATGCTCCTCCTGTGTGTTCGTCTCCCTGAGGACACACTGTCTCTTCGCACAGTAGGAAAGCAAGCTGGCTTTCAGTGCTACTGCGGTTCACTGCTCCGTGGATCGACTGGCCCGATCGGCGTACTTGGGCTTGCTTTCCGCACCATGCCAGATCTATCTCGCCTGTCATGCGTGATGACCGCCGCCGCTTCACTGCTGGGCTTACGCATCTCCGAAGTTTTCGCCACCTGGCGCCAGCGGGGAATGGAATCGGTTCTCCTGCCTGCCCTTTGCGGAGATCACAGCAGGGCGCAGCCGTTCGAAATGTTCTTAAGGGAAGTCGCACGTCAGCTGAATCTCCGCCAGAGTGAACTCTATTTCCGCTCAGAGTTTCCTCTCCCGCGCTTCAGCGCCCTCCCCTACCGTTCGGTTCCTGCCTGTCCGACGGTGGGGCGGGGCGATTTCGACCGTTGTCCAGCCTGCAATACCAAACAGAGTGTTCTGGTTCCGTCAGCCGTGGCTCAGCGTCTCACTCCGTGCCGGGCAGCCGAGAGTTGCGAAGGATACTGTTGCTGCGTACCTCTCGTGGTGGCGGGTAAGCCAGTCGGTGTCCTGCGCAGTATTTTCAGCGCACAGAGCACGGACTCCCTCCTGGAGAGCATCGGCTTGGCCGAGCTCGCAAGCTCTGCACTCACCGATGCGCTTGCTCTATTGGATAGCGAGAATCTACGGCTAGACCGACAGCGAACCGATACACCTTCTTCTCGCCTGCTCGCTGGTCCCCGCATCGCTATTCGCTGCTTTGGTACCTTCGAAATCACGATCGATGGTCGGACTATTGATCCAACAACAATTCCACGTCGTCGCGTGCTGCAGCTTCTGAAGATTTTAGCCGTGAATCACAAATGCTTTGTCCCACGCGATATGCTGATGGAGTGGCTTTGGCCGGACAGCGACGTTGGCAACCGAATAACGCAGTTCTATGTCATCGTGCACGAGTTACGCCGCCTCCTGGATCCAGGAAATGATCCCCGCCAAAGCCGGACGATTGTTCGCGACGGTGAGCGCTATCGGCTCGTGCTGAGCGACAGCGTCTGGCTTGACATCGCCGAGTTTGAGCAGGCGGTTGAGCGTGGAAAACAGGCGGAAGCGGCTGGCGACTCGCTTGCCGCGGTGAATGCGTACAGCCGAGCTGCTGAACTGTATCGGGGAGATCTACTTCAGGATGAGCCATACGCTGAGTGGTGCTGGGACGCCCGGGAACAATTGCGGGAGTCTTGCCTTTTCGCGCTCCAGCGCCTGGCTTTCTTCTGGAGCCGCGACAACCGGTGGGACGCCAGCGTAAGCGCCCTGCGGCGAGCACTTGAATTGGACAATCTTCGTGAAAACCTCCACCGTGACCTGATGTACGCCTTGTGGGCCCTCGGTCGGCGTGCCGACGCCGTTCGCCAGTTCGCCGAGTGTGCCCGACTCCTGCGGGAACACCTCAACCTGGAGCCCAGCAAAGAGACACTTCAGCTGCTCGAAACGATCCGGAAGTCTGCTTACCCGGGCTAACCACCCATTCCCTTCGTTGCGTGCTGCCAGACCCAAGGAAGCTTTCTGGAAGATCATGTGCTCTTCCTTCCAGCAACTTCCGTAACCGCCATTTTACGGAAGTACGTTGGAAGCCCCCTCTTCTACCATGATGGCACAGACACACGGACAGGGGTCGATTTCTGGTGGGAAGGGAGAGCTGCGATGGCGAGGGCAGCAAGGCGCGATGGGCCATCCCCACGGCGGCTAGGCATCCTGTTGACAAGTGTGTTCGTGATTCTTCTACTCACGCTGGGCGGTGCAGTGGCCACGGCTCAGACGACCGGCAGCACCGCACCAAACGTCCCATTGCCGCCTGGGGATCCGATCCGCGGCAAAGAACTGTTCACCGGTGTGCTGCGCTTTGAGAATGGCGGACCACCCTGTCAAGCCTGTCATTCTATTGGTGGAATCGGTGCGCTTGGTGGCGGACAACTTGGCCCTGATCTGACGCCGCTTGGTGCTGCCGTTGGCCAGAATCCACAAGCCGTGTCTGTTATTGCGGATATTCTCTCTCCTCCCAATTTTGGTGGTCGTCCCACGATGCAAGCAGTCTGGACACCGCATCCACTCACCCCGCAAGAAAAGGCTGACGTTATCGCGTTTCTGGAGCAGGCAGCCCTTGCCGCACGACCGACCGGCGTGTTGCTGATCCTCCTCGCTATTGCCGCAGTCGGCACAGTCCTTTTCTGGGTCATTGCTGCCCTGATTTGGCGTAAGCGGCTCATTGAGGTGCGACGGCCACTCTACGAGCAAGCCTATGCGACATGGGTGCGACGGAGCTGACTGACGACGTGATGCGAAAGACACCACGCTGAGTTAGGAGTAAAGGAGGGCATCATGGGCTGGATCCAAGACCTCACCAAACCGAAGGCACGACTCTGGGAGGAGTTCTACCGCAACCGCTGGGCACATGACCGGATTGTCCGTAGCACCCACGGCGTTAACTGCACTGGCGGCTGCTCCTGGCAGGTCTACGTGAAAGACGGCGTCGTCACGTGGGAGATGCAGCAAACGGACTACCCGTTGATTGGTGAGAACCTGCCACCTTATGAGCCGCGCGGTTGCCAACGAGGGATTTCCGCTTCCTGGTATGTGTACAGCCCGATTCGTGTCAAGTACCCCTATGCCCGCGGCGTCCTACTCGATTACTGGCGTGAAGCACGGCAACGCTTTAGCAACCCGATCGAGGCTTGGGCCTCGATCGTCGAGGATGAGCAGAAGCGCTCCCGCATCCAGTGGGCTCGCGGCAAAGGTGGTTTCCGTCGCACCACCTGGGACGAAGTCCTGGAGATCATCGCCTCTGCCTGCTTGTATACGGCAAAGCGCTGGGGTCCCGATCGGGTTGTTGGCTTTGCTCCGATTCCTGCGATGTCTTACATCTCCTATGCTGGTGGTTCACGGTTCCTCCAGCTATTCGGCGGTTTTAACCTTAGCTTCTATGACTGGTATGCTGACCTCCCCAATGCCTTCCCCGAAGTCTGGGGTGACCAAACCGACGTCTGCGAGAGTGCTGACTGGTACAACGGCAAGTTCATCGTCTCTATGGGCTCTAACCTCAACATGACTCGTACCCCTGATGTGCATTTCATCTCCGAAGCTCGCCACGAAGGTGCCAAGTTCGTCGTGATTGCCCCAGACTTTAGCCAAGTGGCCAAGTACGCCGATTGGTGGATCCCCATTAAAGCTGGTCAAGATGCGGCTATGTGGGCTGCAGTCAACCATGTGATCCTCAAGGAGTTCTACGTCGACCGGCAGGTTCCGTACTTCATCGACTACGTCAAGCGATATACCGACCTCCCATTCTTGGTTGAGCTCCGTGCTGCCGGCTCCGATACCTTCCGTCCCGGCCGGTTTGTCCGCGCCAATCGACTGGCACGGTACCGCAACGTGGAGAATGGCGACTGGAAGTTCCTGATGTTCGACGAACTGAGCGGCGAGCCGCGGATGCCTAAGGGGACGGTTGGCTTCCGCTGGAGCAAGGAAAAAGGAAAGTGGAACCTCAAGCTTGAGGATGGGCTAGATGACAGCCCGATCGATCCACGCCTCTCCTTTTACGGTACCCATGACGTGGTTGTCCCCGTCGAATTTGATGACTTTGCGACGGGTAATGTTCTGCGTCGTGGTGTGCCAGCCAAGCGCTTGTCGCTCGCCGATGGCGAGATTTTGGTCACGACCGTGTTCGACCTTCTTATGGCGAACTTCGGTGTCTCGCGGGGTCTCCCCGGTGACTATCCCAAGAGCTATGACGAGGATATCCCCTTCACTCCGGCCTGGCAGGAGAAGTACAGCGGCATCGGCCGCGAAACGGTCACACGCTTTGCTCGCGAATTCGCCCACAATGCCGAAGTGACGCGCGGGCGATCGATGATCATCATTGGCGCCAGCGTCAATCACTGGTTCCACAACAATCTCATCTATCGCCTCGGCATCACAGCGCTCCTCCTCTGTGGCTGCTGTGGGCGCAACGGCGGCGGAATGAATCACTACGTGGGCCAGGAGAAGCTGACTCTTGTCGCCCCCTGGACCAGCATTGCCTTTGCACTCGACTGGCTGAAACCGCCACGACGTCAGCAGGCACCGCTGTGGCACTACATCAACAGCTGCCAATGGCGGTATGACACCGCTCAGTCAGAGTTTGTAGCACTTCCCAAGAAGACACGCTGGGCTCATGAACTCGCTGCGGATAGCGTTGTCCGTGCCGTCCGCATGGGATGGATGCCCTTCTATCCGCAGTTCAACAAGAACCCCTTTGAGGTGGTGGCCGAGGCAGAACGCGCCGGAGCACAGACAAACGAGGAGATCGTCAATTGGGTGGTCCAGCAGCTCAAGAGTGGGCAGCTACGCTTTGCTGTTGAAGATCCTGATGCACCAGAAAACTCGCCACGCGTCTGGTTCATCTGGCGGGGCAACGCCATCGCCTCCAGCGCCAAAGGGCATGAGTTCTTCCTCCGCCACTACCTTGGCACGCACGATAACGCCATCGCTCCGGAGCGAGCCAAGCCCTACGCCAAGCTGATCCGGTTCCGCGAGCCTGCCCCGCGCGGCAAGTATGATCTCGTAGGCGATATGAACTTCCGTATGGATTCGTCGGCACTCTACTCGGACATCGTACTGCCCACTGCATTCTGGTACGAGAAGAACGACGTCAATACCACCGACCTGCACTCGTATATCCACCCGCTGGGTGAGGCGGTGCCGCCGGTCTGGGAGGCCCGTACAGACTGGGACATCTTCAAGAGCTTCGCCAAGAAGGTGAGTGAGCTCGCACCCCTCGTCTTCCCACGGCCAGTCAAGGACATCGTGATGACGCCGCTCTGGCACGACACACCGGACGAGCTCGCTCAACCCTCGGTGCGTGATTGGGCCGAAGGCGAGTGCGAGCCGATTCCCGGGAAGACAATGCCCCATCTTCGCGTCGTAGAGCGCAATGACGTCGATCTCTATCACCGCTTTATCTCGCTGGGACGCCAGATTCGTGAAGACGGCATTTCCGGCAATGGCGTGCACATTCCGATCGCCAAGTTCTACGACGATCTCCTCGAGCACCCAGTTGGCGGTACGCCCGATCCGTGGAAGTTGCGCTGCATCCAATGGAACGGTGAGAAGTATCCAGCCCTTGAGGACCCCTTGGATGTAGCCAATGTCTTGATGTATCTCGCTCCGGAATGCAACGGGGAAGTGTCCTACGTGGCGTACAAGAGCGAGGAAGAGCACACCGGGGTCCCGTTGGCTGACCTTGCCGAGCCATACCGTGGGGTCCGCATGTGCTTCGGTGACATCACACGCCAGCCGCGCCGCACGTTGCCCAGCCCATGCTGGACAGGTCTCCCGCTTGAGGGACGCGCCTACTCCGCGTGGTGCTACAACGTTGAGCGCCTCGTGCCCTGGCGCACGCTCACTGGCCGACAGCATTTCTACCTTGACCACGAGTGGTACCTCGATTTTGGTGAGCAGTTGCCGACTTATAAGCCGAAGCTCGATTGGCGGAAGACTGGCGATATTATTGCCAGCCGTGTTGACGACCGGTGCCTCATCCTGAACTACATCACGCCACACGGCAAGTGGAATATCCACTCAACCTACAAAGATAACCACCGGATGTTGACACTGTCGCGTGCTATGGATCCGGTCTGGATCAATGACAAGGATGCTGAGCGAGTGGGAATCAAGGACAATGACTGGGTCGAGGTCTACAACGATAATGGGGTGATCGTCACGCGAGCCTGCGTCAGCCGGCGTGTCCAGCCAGGCACCTGCCTTTACTATCACGCTGTTGAGCGCACGGTCTACATCCCCAAGTCACAGGAGCGCGGCCGCCGTGGTGGTGCCCATAACAGCGCGACGCGGACACGACTGAATCCCGTTGAACTTGCCGGCGGATACGCGCAGTTTACTTACTCGATGAACTACTGGGGACCCATCGGTATCACCACGCGCGACACGTTCGTGGTCGTGCGCAAGATGGAGAAGCTCGAATGGTGATCGAAGCCGGTAAGGTCGTTGCCATCTACTATGTACTCAAGGTGCATGGGGTCGTCCGCTACATGCGCTCGCCGATGCTGGGTGACCCACCACTTGAGTACCTGCACGGCTCCGGACAGCTCGTCCCGGGGCTCGAGCAGGCACTCGCGGGGCGCTCGACCTGCGAGCGCTTCACCGTCATAGTTCCACCGGAACTAGGCTATGGCGAGCGGAAGCGCTCACTCCAACATCGTGTGCCACTAGAGGAACTCCGACAATTGGGTCCAATCGACGCTGGTATGGTGCTGCAGGCAGAAACCGAAGATGGGCGGCGAGAAACACTCCTGGTAACGGAGATCGACGAGGAGAACGGCATTGCCATTCTTGATGCCAATCATCCACTAGCTGGACAAACGCTTGAGTTCGAAGTACAGGTGGTGGATGTCCACGACCCGACGCCAGAGGAGCTTGACCGGTTCGCTCGTGGCCCCGCGCGTCGTCCCTCCCGACAGTATCTAGACGCCGAAGCTGAGCTTGCTCGGTTGGCTCAGAGCAGTGTCGCATCACCGCCGCGTCCGGTTGTACCGTCACCGGACCAAAGACCGCGTTCCACTGGCAAGAAGCGTACACCGCTTCCAGTTTTTCAGTCGCGGGAAGCTCCGCTCGGTGCACCACCGAGCGAAAAGGTTGGTGGCAGACCAAGACAATCTCAACGTCCGACACGGCCTGGTCGGCCACCACGGCTCACCTTACCGATGTTCCAGCCGGGATCTACACCGCTTGACCTGGTGAGCAGTGCGGGAGGTGGAAACGCAAAGAGCCGCAACAGACAGGACACCGGGGAAACACAAAACCAACCATAACAGGGAAAGGAGGCTCCCATGGACGTCCGTGCCCAAGTCTCAATGGTCTTTCACCTCGACAAGTGCATCGGCTGCCACACATGCTCAATTGCCTGCAAGAACATCTGGACGGACCGGAAGGGGACCGAGTACCACTGGTGGAACAACGTCGAAACCAAGCCAGGGACCGGGTTCCCCACCCTGTGGGAGGATCAAGAGAAGTATCGTGGTGGCTGGGAGCGTGATCCCAGGACCGGTAAGGTGCGCCTTAAGTTACAAGGCAAACTCGGAACACTCACAAACATCTTCTACAACCCGTATCTGCCACGCATCGACGACTACTATGAGCCATGGACCTATGACTACGAGAACCTCTTCAATGCGCCTCTCAGTGATGACCAGCCTACCGCACGACCGATTTCCATGGTGACCGGTGAGTACATCGATACCGTCGAAGCCGGACCAAACTGGGACGACGATCTTGGCGGCTCACCGGTGTACGCCGATAACGATCCCAACCTCAAGAACCTCTCGCCAGAAGAGCGACGCTCCATGCAGGAACTGGGCAACCTGGTGTTCTTCTATCTCCCCCGCATCTGTAACCACTGCCTGAATCCGGGCTGCATCGCTGCCTGTCCAGCAGGCGCGATCTACAAGCGCGGGGAAGATGGGATTGTCCTCATCAGCCAGGAGAAGTGCCGTGCTTGGCGCATGTGCATTTCCGGCTGCCCTTACAAGAAGGTCTACTTCAATTGGTTCACCGGTAAGTCAGAGAAGTGCATCCTCTGCTATCCGCGGCTGGAGACCGGCCAGCCACCAGCCTGCTTCCACGCGTGCGTCGGGCGGATCCGTTACCTTGGCTTGATCCTCTACGACGCTGATCGGATCACCTGGGCAATCTCCCAGCCAGACGAACATCTTGTTGAAGCACAGCGTACCGTCATTCTCGACCCGTTTGATCCCGATGTCATCCGCAATGCCAAGGCGAACGGGATCACCGATCTCATGATCGAGTATGCCCAGCGTTCACCCGTCTACAAGTTCTTCAAGCTCTGGAAGGTGGCTCTACCGCTGCATCCTGAGTTCCGCACCCTACCAATGCTGTTCTACGTCCCACCGATGCAACCAGTGCAGGCAGTTCAGCGCAACGGGGTCTACGAGACGGTCGACGCCGGGCAAGCCGGCCTTGCTCCAATGTTGGCTGCGCTCGAGAAGAACCGTACGCCGATCAAGTACCTGGCTAGTCTCTTCTCGGCCGGCAACGAGCAGATTATCCGTGAGGTCTACCACAAGCTGATCGCCGTGCGGATCTACATGCGCTTCAAGAAGGTCGGCGATGTGACACCGGGTGATGTCCAGCGTGCTCTCCAGCTGGGACAGACCACCCCAGAAGAGTGCGAGGCCATTTGGCGCCTCACTTCACTACCTACCTTCGAGGAGCGCTTTGTCGTTCCGCCGCTGGCTCGCGAGATGGCTGTGGAGAACCAATTCCCAGAACTCGATCCAGAGCGGCGTAACTTCCCGACTTATCGTGCTGAAGTCGGCTTCGGCTTCCGCAAGGCACCAGAGCGGAGGTGGTAAACCGTGGCCGGGACAAGTGGAGTCGCCCAACGAGCCGAAGTACTGCGTCTTTTGGCCGACCTCCTTGACTATCCCCGCCCCGGCTTGCTGGCGACCGTGGCACGGCTGGAGGAGATAGCGACGGCGCTGGCTCCTGCAGCCGTGCCGTACCTACGGGCTTTCCGAACCTATGTCACTCAGACCGACTTCGGCCTGTTAGAAGAGGTCTACACTGCAATCTTCGACCTCAATCCAGTTTTCTATCCCTATGTGGGCTATCATCTCTTCGGCGAAACCTATCGTCGCAGTCATTTCCTCATTGCGTTGAAAGAACGCTATGCCGCCCTTGGCCTTCCCAGCGACATGAGCGAGGTGCCCGACCGCCTCTCACTGCTCTTGCGCTTCACGGCACTCGCTGATCCGCTCGATGCTCTGACTGTGATCCATGAGGGCTTATTACCGGCCCTGAAGCGCATGTTGGGCGAGAAGGTGCCTCAGTTCGAGTCAGTCCTTGCCGAGGAAGCGGGGCTTGGCGACGAGAGTCATGAACTGGAGGGACATAGCCTCGGTGAGATTCTCACCGGCGGGTTCCTCCTGACGATGACTGAAGGGCAACCAAGTGTCAAGACCAGTCCGGGACGAACAGCATACCGCTGTGCGCTTGTCGCAACACGGCTCTTGCTTGAGGCACTTTGGCAAGAGTGGAATGAGACGGGTCAAGTGGAAGGGAATGGGCACCGATGAGGACGATCGATATCTTGCTGTTTGTCGTGTTCCCCTACGTCGCGGTGGCACTGGCCGTCCTAGTTGGCCTCTACCGCTACTTCTTTGATCGCTTTTCCTTCTCTAGCTTCTCATCACAATTCCTGGAGAACCGTGCACTCTTCTTTGGTTCTGCCCCATGGCACTATGCCCTCCTTATTATCCTAGCCGCCCATGTTGCTGGCATGTTTACCGGCTTCTGGTCACGCTTCATTGCTCCGCCAAGCCGCCTCTACCCCCTTGAGGCCTTTGGCGCTGCTCTTGGCCTTTCGTCTGTTGTGACGCTTGCTGTCCTGTCAGTGCGACGCCTTTTCAATCCTCGGATCCGCAAGGTGACAACCTTGCCGGACTGGCTCTTGGTCATCGTTCTTATGGCCCAGCTCGCCATCGGGGTATATGTGGCGCTGTTCTATCGATGGGGCTCCCTCTGGTACATGTACACCGCAGTACCCTGGATGATCTCTCTGGCCAAGTTCCAGCCAGCGATCCAGTATGTAACCTCACTCCCGTGGATTATCAAGTTGCACTACCTCGGAGGCTTCCTGCTTCTGGCTATTTTCCCCTTCACGCGCCTTGTCCATGTGGTGGTATTCCCCATCACGTATCTCTGGCGGCCATACCAAGTGGTTATCTGGAACATTCGGCGGCGCTTTGCGCCCGCGCGGTAGGAGAACAGGATGCTGCTCACTTTGGCTAAACTTCTCGAAGCCAGCGCTCGCCTCCATGATGGCCGGTTGTGTCCCCGGCAGGTCCTTGGGGTGCGGATGAGTCTCTTAGCCGGCCGGCTCCTTGGCCTCGAGCTTCCGCAGCGCGAGAAGCGTGTGCTAGCGATCGTCGAGACGTATGGGTGCGCGGCCGACGGCATTGCCGTTGCGGCAAATTGCTGGGTCGGCCGCCGCACCATGCGCATCGTCGACTATGGGAAGGTGGCGGCAACCTTTGTGGATACGGTGACTGGTCGAGCAATACGCATTCGGCCTCATCGCCTCGCCCGCGAGCGAGCAGGTCTCTATGCCCCGGGAGCACCTTCTCGCTGGCACGCCCAGCTCATCGGCTACCAGCACATGCCGGATGACGAACTGTTAGAGTGGAACGAAGTATCGTTGGCTATGGATCTAGAGCTGCTCCTTGGCCGTGCTGGTGAGCGTGCCACTTGCTCGCTCTGCGGTGAAGAGATTCTGGATCAGCGGGAGATCCGAATCGCCGACCAGGTCCTTTGTCGAAGCTGCGCGGGCGACGCGTACTACCGCCCGATCTCTCGTTCCTATGAATGGGTGGAACGAAAGACCGCACCAGCTGGTGCGTGAAGCCCGGGCCACTTATGCCGCCAACCGCGACTGAGCAACCAAGAGTAACACTCTTTCAACTCTCGCAGGAAGTGGCAAACCTTCATCCTGCGTACTTTGCTCTCGTCATGGCAACCGGTATCGTGTCGACTGCGATTGGCCTGGCGGGCCACACTCAGATTGCCAAAGGTCTTTTTCTCCTCAATATTGGAGCATATCTGGCACTTTGGGTGCTGTTTGTATGGCGCCTTGTCCGCTACCCGCAACGGATGTATCGGGACGCCTGCGACCATGTTCGGGGACCAGGTTTTTTTACCCTCGTCGCCGGCAGTGCTGTGCTCGGCCGACAGTACCTCACTCAAGCCAAAAATGAATCGATCGCAACCATTCTTTGGTTTGTTGCCCTTTTCTTCTGGTTTCTCACGACGTACACGTTCTTCACCGCCGTCACCATCCGTGAGCAGAAGCCCACGCTTGACACCGGTTTGCACGGTGGATGGCTCCTTGCCACGGTGGCAACCCAGTCACTCACAGTCCTCGGCGCCCCAGTCGCACAGGCGCATCCGACATACCGCGAGCTTTTTTGGTTTGCTGCCGTCTCTTTCCATCTTGCCGGTGCGGTGATCTACGGTATGCTCATCACACTGATCGCTTATCGCTTTACGTTCTTCCCGGTTCGTCCCGACGCTCTTGTACCCCCTTACTGGATCAACATGGGTGCCGTTGCTATCACCACTCTGGCCGGGGCCAGCCTCGTCATGCACGAAACAGCCTGGCCCCCACTGCAAGCCCTCGATCCGTTCCTTCGTGGCGGAACATGGCTGGCTTGGTCAATCGCTACCTGGTGGATTCCCCTTCTTTTCATTCTGGGCTTTTGGCGACATGGATATAAGCGCTTCGCTTTCCGCTACGATCCCCAATACTGGGGCATGGTCTTCCCACTTGGCATGTACTCGACCTGCACCGATGCCCTTGCGCAAGCACTGAATCTCCCGTTTCTCCTCCCGCTCGCCCATGCCTTCGCTTACCTTGCGCTGGTTGCCTGGTCGGTTGTTGCTGCAGCTTTGCTCGTACGTTGGTATAGCTTTCTACGTCAGTTACTATCCTCTGCAACCACGGCGACCAGTGCCTGAGAGAGCCACATTTACAGATCACCCACGCAACCACAATTTAGCGAATATCAAAGAATTTGAATGCCTCAGCCAAAAGCATTTGCTCAGCATTCGGCCAGCCACGACGACGTGCCTCCGCTGCTGTATCCTGCGCCCAGAGCCGGAGCATTGGTTCCGGATCCCAGTCACCTAGTTGACTCCGATGCGCCCGCAAGGCCTCAACCTTGCGCTCAAAGAAGGCCGTGATGTCTACAAAGACATCCGGCTCGCGTGCTCCCGAAAGGTACACGTATGGCACAACGTGCGGCTCCAATCCCTCCTCAAGAAGCTCCGGAAACGTCAGCCGATCGCGTGCACTCGGGAAGACGGCAGCAAGTGTTGCTTCACCGACAGCGATGTGATCCGGATGTTGAATGTACTCCTGGCCGAAATACCGACTGGTAGGATCCTGGCAGACGACGGCATCCGGACGAAACCGTCGGATCGCTCGGACAAGATCGCGTCGCAGCCGGAGATCGGCTACAACCTCCGCATCTCGGTAACGCAGAAACTCCACCTGCTGAACACCCAAGACACGAGCCGCTGCACGTTGTTCAGCCTCGCGGATCGCCACCAGCTGTTCCGGTGTCATTGTTGGATCGTTGCTACCCTTATCACCGCTCGTGACCAGAAGATAGACAACCTCGCTTCCTTCACTCGTCCAGCGCGCGACTGTCCCTGCACAGACAAACTCAGCATCGTCTGGATGAGCCATCACCACCAGTACCCGTTGTGGTCGCTCCGGAATGCGCACGGCTTCACACCCCCCTCGTCCACGCTTCGCTCTCGCCACACGTCCCAAAACACCAGCGCCATACAGGCGGTGGTGGGTCTGGAGGCAGAGCACCCGCTTCCAGCCAAGCAAGATACTGGGATGCCCCTCGGTAAAGTGTCTTGAGGTCGATGCCAAGGCACTCATCCGGGTACTGTTCCACACGCCGAATGCCGCGCGCCAGCACCTGCCGAGCTCCGACCAAATTGCCACGCTGCGCGTGATACAGTCCGACCACAATCTGGATTAACCCGCGGTAGAGGTCGCGGAGTGGCCCTTCAGTGGCGCGCCACACTTCTTCGAGCACTTCGTGGCAGGCAAAATAGTCTCCAAGCGTAAAGAGTTCACGAGCCTGCACAAGCTCGGCAGGCGGCCCGCCGCAGCACGCGTGTGACAGACCGTGGTCTATCGACATCCGACACACTCCGGACGCACAACTGCTGCACTTACCGGATCTCCACCAGTCAAAAGGTGCCAGGCCGTGGTGAGCTGGGCATCAGTGCGGAGCTTCTCGAGCATCACCTGCTCACCGTTCCGCGGGACCAGCGGGACCTCGTTCGGTCCCAGGGCTACAGGGACATCTGGTTCGATGCCATTCCGCCAGATGACCCTGCCGTTCGGCGTCACCCAGATCTGGGTACCGATCAGGAGCGCGGAACCGTCCTGTAACCGGAACTCGATCAGCACTGTCCCTGTGCCAAACGTCCGCTCACCGACGATCCTCGCACGACCATAGTCCTGTAAGGCTCCAGCAACGATCTCCGCTGCCGAAGCCGAGTCACGATCAACGAGAACAATGAGCGGGAGCGGTGTCGGCTGACTGTCTGGCTTCGTCCGGTATATGGTCTCTTTGTTGTTTCGATCACGTGACCGAAAAACAACTGTATCTGGCGGCAAATACAAGCCGCTTACATTCACTGCCCCATCCACTAATCCCCCAGGATTTCCTCGAAGATCAAGAATGATGGCACGTACCCCAGCACCCTCAAGCTGCTCGAGAGCTTTGCGGGCTTCATCCGTCACACCGCTCGCAAACGAGCTAATCCGCAGAAAACCCACCTGCTCTGGGAGGAGGGCCCACCGAACTGAGGGCGCACGTATCTTGGCGCGTACGAGAGTCACTTCGATGGTCACACGCTGGCTTGGTCGCTCAAGTGTCAATGTCACTGGAGTTCCCTCTTGCCCTCGAACCTGCTCTACCACACCTGCGAGACCAAGTTGCTGGACAGGTCGCCCGTCTACAGCAATGAGGACATCACCAGCCTCAATACCAGCTCGCTGCGCCGGCGACCCTTCAAAAACATCGCGGACTACGATTCGCCCATTCCGCTCTTCGATTTCGATGCCCACCCCAGCATATTCGCCAGCAAGCTGTTCGCTGTGTTGAGCAAGCTCTTCCGCTGTAAGGTAGCGTGTGTGACCATTGTCTCCGACCGCATCGGCAAGTCCTCGCAGTGCGCCAGCAAGGAGACGCTTCTTATCAAGTGCCGCTGGGTCGACATAGTGCTCATGCAGGAGCGTCCAAGCTTGGTTGAAGATCGCAACCGGCGTTGGTACCCCGGCTGCAGTCGTTGTCGCAGTGAGCGGCTCCCGCCACGCCTGCCCGATCAAGAGCCCAGCGAGAAAGAGCGCAAGGGAGAGTAAGATCCATGGTCCTTGCGGCGCCGGTGGTCGTGCTCGGTTCCTGTTAACATCTGTTGTTTGCACGCCTCACCTCCACGAGCGAGAGAAGGTTAACCACAGCCACAAGCGTATCCAGTCGTACTCGGAACTGAGGCTTCCTGTAGTCCACGAGGCAGATCCTTTATCTCTTCATCCCCTTTTCGGCGCGTAGAAGGTCAAGTGTTTCCACCGTGAACCGCGGGTGTGGGATCACAATGCTTCCACCTACCATGAGTGCCACCTGCATGGCGTCGGCAAGTTCGGCATCTCACCACCCAAGTTCTACGCAACGCTCTGAGTGATCAGCAACGCAGTCGTTACATCGTAGGACAAGCAAAGCCACGAATCCCAATAGCTCCTTTGTCCGAGCATCAAGTGCTCTGTCCCGATACGTCGCACTATCTAAGGCTAAGAACCGGTTCATCTCCCGATGACCGAATTCGCTAATCCGCTGGTTCATGCGCGCTCGGAACGCTCGGAATCGTCCCAACCGATTCTCACTACTAACCGCCAAACACTCCCGTTCCTTCGCGTCCATTCGTCCAGAGGATCGCAAGCACAGCTGCATGACGGGCGATGAGTAAGATGTGTCCGATCATCTGGTATATGTATTGGCCACCGGCACTCGTCTGATGCTTTGGAGAGGCCATCCAGCGAACGCATCGTGCCCTATCTCGGAGTCAGCTGGAGTGATGCATGGAGAGGCGAATAACTGCTCGCCGAGCTTCCTGGCTCGCCTTTTTCCGTCAACCCCCAGCCGGGCATGCCAAGCCTTGGCGCGCCGGAGCACAGGGCACCAGCAGAAAGGCAAACGACCCAGCCACAAGCCGTGCTAAGCCCATCCACGCATACTGCGCCATCAAACCGTTTTCGCAACTTCTATGAGACGCTTGAGCGTTTCCTTTGCGTCCCCAAAGAGCATGCGTGTCTGCGGCATATGGAAGAGCTCGTTCTCCACGCCAGCAAAGCCCGGCCGCATGCTCCGCTTCAGCACAATGACGTTCTTTGCCTGATCCGCGTTGAGAATCGGCATACCATAAAGCGGGCTAGACGGATCCGTCCGTGCCGCCGGATTGACAACATCATTGGCACCCACCACTAGTGCCACATCCGCTCGTTGGAACTCCTCATTAATTTGCTCCATTTCGTACAACTTGTCGTATGGGATGTTGGCTTCTGCCAGCAGTACGTTCATGTGGCCAGGCATCCGTCCGGCAACCGGATGGATCGCGAACTTCACCTCAACCCCGCGCTTTTCCAGCTCGTTAGCAAGTTCGGCAACCTCGTGCTGCGCCTGTGCCACAGCGAGCCCATAACCAGGGACGACGATGACGAGATTGGCATAGCCAAGAAGCACCGCGGCGTCATCGACCGTGGTTTCGCGGATCGGTTTCGCTTCCCCAACAGCCACCCCGGCCGCACGCACGCGGTACGCTCCGAAGAGCACATTGCCAAGCGAGCGGTTCATGGCGCGGCTCATCAAGAGAGTAAGCAGCGAACCTGAAGCACCCACCAGTGCACCGGCAACAACAAGGATCTGGTTCTCAAGTACGAATCCTGCGGCGGCTGCTGCCAGGCCAGTCATCGAGTTCAGTACCGAGATGACGACCGGCATATCGGCACCGCCAACGGGGAGCACAAGCAGGATGCCAAACAGAAGCGCTAAACCGAACATGATCCAGACACTCGCTGTCGAGCCAGCGAACCCCAGCAGCCAGATCCACATCGCCACGATTCCGGCTGCAACCGCAACGTTGAATGGAATTTGCAGCGGGAAACGTACGGGCCGTCCGGTCATCAGCTCCTGCAGTTTCAAGAACGCGATGACGCTCCCCGTGAAGGCGATCGACCCCACCGTTGTTCCAAAGGCAACCGACGCACGTTCACCACTGGTGACCGTGCCAGTCGCGACGAAACGCTGGAACTCTGCTACCGCAACCAGCGCAGCCGTCGCGCCACCCATGCCATTAAAGAGTGCGACCATCTGCGGCATGGCCGTCATGGGAACCACCCGCGCCAAGTAGATCGACCCCGCGGCTCCCACGACGGTCCCCACGAGGATGACCGCGATATTGGCTGGCTTCCATTGAATGTGTGGATCGACCAACGTCACTGCAACGGCGACTAACAGCCCCATTGCGACAAATTGGTTTCCGGAACGTGCTGTCCGTGGCGAACTCAGCCGCTTGAGGCCGAGAATGATAACAATCGCGCAGCCGAGATACACCAAATCGATGATTGCGTCACGCAGGTTCTCGATCACCGCTGCCCCACCACTTCCTTCTCACGCACCGTAGCCGGCGCCGGCGCTTCCGTCTTTGCAGCTGTCGGCTCCTTCTTCTTGAACATTTCGAGCATTCGGTCGGTGACCACAATGCCGCCGAAGAGGTTGCCAGCTCCAAAGAGACAACCAAGGAGACCAAGTAAGAGTGTCAATGTGTTCTCGGCCGTCCCTGCCACAAGGATCCCACCAAGCAAGACAATGCCATGGATAGCGTTCGTGCCGGACATCAATGGTGTGTGGAGCAACGTCGGAACACGAGAAATAACCTCAAAACCGAGGAAAATGGTGAGCATCAGAACATAGAGACCAAGCAGCAGTTCCTGATTCACCGCACTTCCTCCTTAAGTCGCTCCAGCGTTGGACCGTGCAAGATTTGACCATCCTTGGTCAGAACAACTCCGCGGGTGATCTCGTCTTCGAAGTTCCACACGAACTCACCTTTGGGCGCAAGATACTCGAGTAAGGCAGCCACATTCCGCGCATACATCTGGCTGGCTGTGTACGCCATCTCACTCGGGAGATTGAGCGGGCCCATGATCGTCACTCCGTAGCGCACGATCGTCTCACCAGCTACAGTGAGTTCACAGTTTCCTCCCATCTCCGCCGCAAGATCCACGATCACCGAGCGTGGCCGCATTTGGCGCACCGTCTCCTCGCGGATCAGCACTGGCGCACGCCGCCCTGGTACCAGTGCGGTGGTAATCACAACATCTGCTTCCAGACAGTGGTTATGGATCAGCTCCTGTTCCCGGCGGAGATGCTCTTCCGCAAGTTCTTTCGCGTACCCGCCAACCTCTTCTGTCGTCACACCCAGTTCCAGAAACTTCGCCCCAAGGCTCTCCACCTGTTCCTTCACCACTGGCCGCGTATCAAACGCTTCGACCAGTGCACCAAGACGCCGCGCCGTCGCGATCGCCTGCAATCCTGCTACTCCAGCTCCAAGGACAAGCACCTTGGCCGGGCGAATTGTTCCCGCTGCGGTCATCATGAGCGGGAAAAACTTTGGCAGCTCGTTTGCCGCCAGTAAGACAGCTTTGTACCCTGCCACCGTGCTCATTGAAGACAACGCATCCATGGGCTGCGCCCGTGTAATACGTGGAATCGTATCCATGCTAACCGCAATCACTCCTCGTTCGGCGAGCCTGACGACGAGCTCGGGCGCAATTAGCGGCTGCAGGAAGCCGATGATCACCTGATCCGGACGGAGCAGCTCAACTTCTTCTGGCAACGGTCGTTGCACCTTCAGTATGATGTTGGCACGCTGGTACACATCGGTCCCTGCCTCGACAAGCTCCGCACCACTTTCGGCATACTCGTCGTCGGTGAATCCCGCCGCCAGCCCTGCCTCGCGCTCAACCAAGACCTGTAATCCGAGCCGCCTGAACCGTTTCACCGTTTCAGGAGTTGCGGCAACTCGTCGCTCTCGGGGTACCCGTTCTCGGGGAATGCCGATGGTCCGTAGGGAATCGCTCGAAACCTGCTGCACCGCCGCCGCCCTTTCATCGAGCACGTTCACCACACGACAGCCCAGGCTCTCTATTATGCTCAAGCTCGAGCCGCGGCCCGAGCGGATACGCAGTGTCTCGGCTAACTCTAGCTGCCCCATGCGGAACCAGTCAAGGAGTGTCCAGTGGAGAGGAGCAAACGGCGCATTGTACCTAATTGTCGCACTTATCAGCGCAGACATTCTTCAGCCAGCTCAGCTGTGGGAGCCGGGACGATACCTCGTGCTCTACCCGCCAACCCAGCTTTGGTGGGCTCTCCTTCCTTCACCTCTTTCCAGGCAGATTCCTAATCACTTTCAGTATCGCTCCACCGTAATCAGATGTGGATACCTGTTCAGGCAGCTGTTTTCCTGCGACTTATCAACCAGGCGTGACGCCTGCTCCCTGATCTTCTCTCACACGAGCAACGGACTGGGATCGCTCGTCCAGCTCCTCCGCCATCCGACGGGACAAAGAACGCTGCCTACCCGCTCCCGGCACCCTGCACACAGCGCCCAACCGTGAACATGTCACTGCGGACCCTCGTGCGAACCGGACCCACCGTGTCCTGCTTTTCCTGGGAACACGTCGACCAGATGCTCACTCGACTCACCTGCCTGTCAGCGAGCCCTCCGCTGATCAACCGTGCTCGCCGTCAATGATGCCTATCTCCAAGCGTGGTGGCAGCAGGGCTCGCGTGGAGCACAACACGTCTCTCAGGATTGTGGTTTCCCCTCGCCCTGGACGCCTGGTCCCTCTGTAGCTGGAACGAAGACACTCTCCTCCAGTATTCGTTTCCCCTTGCTCTTCTACGGCGCTTTCCCTAGGATCACGATTCGTGTTGCTTGGCGACATACCTGTGAGGGAAAAGCGAATGGAAGTTTGACGATCTGGAGGAGTAGATGATGACGGAGTGGTTCTGGGCAACCGTACGCTGGGTCCATCTCGTGGCGATGGCGTTCTGGCTTGGTGGGCAACTCTTCCTGATACTCGTCGTACGGCCGGTACTACGGCGCGAACTCGACCGTCCTCGACAGACGGCACTCACTGCTTCACTTGGAAGACGCTTCTCTCCACTTGCCTGGACAAGCCTAGGGCTCCTCGTCGTGACAGGTTGGCTCACTGCTGAACGCCGTGGCGTTATCTGGAGCACGCTCCTCGAGCCAAAGAACACCTATGGGCTTATTCTGGCAACAAAGATGCTGCTCGTTGCCATCCTACTCGCTCTCACGCTCATACACGGTCGCATCTTTGGTCCTCGCCTTGCCGCTCTTGCCCAATCGCCAGCACCGAGCCATCGCCAGCAGTACCAGCGGCTTCTCCGTCTTTCTATCATTGTCTCTACACTGAACGTAGTTCTGACACTTGTGATCGTGTATCTCTCTGCACGGCTCGTCGCCTAGCCCCATGGCGCCGGCTGGATCCGGAGCATCATCCCATCGAAGTAGCCCCAGGAACGGGTGAAATCTTGCCAAGGGAAGGCACGATACTGACCATCGCCTGGATCCGCCACGTAAACAAGCTTTTCGTCGTAACCGTAGACGACCACAACGTGTTCCTGCGGTACAAGCACGAACTGCTCCCCATCGACTTCGCCGACAAGCTGTGGTTGTACTGATACCATGTTCGTTATCCAGACCACAACTGGTCGACCGGCGCGGAGTTCGCTCTTGAGAAGTTCCGTGTCACCCCGCGCATACACAGCCTCGGCCTGAAAGCCGTAGCGCTGCAGCAAAGGAACCAACGGCTCAGCATAGACGCCGTAATCGTCCGTCCCCCCAAATTGACCGTTCATCTTACCCCGGAAACCACGATGCGGATTGGGGTGACGCGGCATATTTTCAATGAAAACCCACTCTGAAATCGGACGCCCCCAGTATGCTGTCACCATGCTCAAAGCCGCGGCTTCGCAACTTAGTGGCAGCGACTGACGATACGCCGGCACACCTTCCAAACGGACAGAAGCGTCTCCCCGGCGGGGAACGACCAACACTTGCCCAACCCTGATGCGATGAGGATCTAACAGGCCGTTCGCTGCGGCCAGCTCGTGTACCGATACACCAAAGCGTCTCGCCAGCGCCCACAACGTGTCACCCGGCTGCACCGTATATCGCTCTATTACCGCATCTGCTGGAGTCATATTGCTCTGCTCTGGGATCACCAGTGTCTGGCCAACCAGGATCCGATTCGGATCAGCGAGACGATTCGCTGCGGCCAGCGCTGTGACCGGGACACCGTAGCGTTGTGCAATGGCTGTCAGCGTCTCACCTGGTTGCACGCGGTGAAGGCGTGCGCTCACACGCACTAGCTCCGGAATAACGAGGCGACTCCCAGTTAAGATGAGATTCGGATCGGCAATCTGGTTCGCTGCGACCAGCTCTCTTATCGAAACCCCGTAGCGAGCGGCAATGCCGCTCAGGGTCTCTCCCGGCTGTACCACATGGAGTGTTGCTGCACTCACATGCTGTGCAGCGAGCGCCGTCAGTCCAGCTAGAACTCCCAAGACGGCACGCCGCGCTCCCGCTCTTTCCTGCCGAGTTTGTCTACCAAACCAGCGTGCTGGTTCAGGTTCCGCTGGTGCCGCCAACTCAAGTTGCTGCCGCCGTCGCCAACGCTCACGCTTCACATAGTACTCCACCAAACTGCACTGCACGGCACCCTCCTCCCCAGACGTGCACGAACAGTGTGTACGTACACTATAGCGCTGGCGCCGTGAATTGCCAAGGGGAATTACTCACTCCACAACCAATCGGTAGAAGAGCGTACAGGTCTCGGGCACGCAACGCATGCCAGGGATGAGGGCAGCGTCTCACGCTCCTGTGGCTCCGACCCAAGCACCACGCATCGCCACATCACGCCACAGGCAGGATGTCGCCGACGCGGCACCTCGGCTGAATCCTCCGGTGCCACGCTGAGCAGGTCGAACGCCGACTGTGCTCAGCCGGCCTGACATCGGTCCAGGGTGAACGAACCCCTCGCTCCGGCTCATAGGCCCGATGGCACTGACCGCAGCTTGTCTCAGTAAGCCAGACCCAAGGGGCATGCGTTCTTCACACTGAGAGCCTTGGTGCCTATCACAGCGCAGGCCATCATCTCAGCGCGACTACCGCCGGAGTATACGGATGTCGCTCGCACTGCCAACCACGATCATATCCGCGAGATCGAGGAAAAGCCCATGGTCGACGACACCCGGCAACCGTTTTATCTGGGCATCCAATCGCTCAGGGTCCTCGATCTGACCAAACTGCACGTCGAGAATCAGGTTTCCGTTGTCTGAGCGGTAAGGACGGCCGTTCGGTTTCCGACGCAACGCCGGCTGTCCACCAAGTTCCTCTAGCCAGTGCGCGCACCAGACCCACCCGAACGGTACTACCTCAACGGGGACTGGAAAGCGTGTGCCCAGGCAAGACACTAGCTTCGTCTCGTCAACCACAATCACAAGAGAGTCAGCTACTCGAGCCACCAGCTTTTCGCGAACAAGCGCACCACCGCGTCCTTTCAGGAGCGCCAATGACTGCTCCTCAACCTCGTCGGCTCCATCGATGGCCAAATCGACCCGGTTCACCGACTCTGGGTCGCACAGCTCCAGTCCAACCCGGCGCGCCAGCGCAGCCGTTCGACGCGACGTCGGCACACCAATAATCCGCAGCCCGGTGCGAACACGCTCAGCGAGTGCACGCACCGCCAGTTCGGCCGTCGAGCCGGAACCAAGGCCGACCACCATCCCATCTTCAACCAGCGCCGCCGCATAGGACGCAGCCCGTGCCTTCGCTCGTTCTGCCGGCACCATCATGTCCTTTCCAAAAGCTCGATAGCTGACCTTACGATCCGATCACTCGTCAAGCCATAGGCACGAAGGAGGTCATCCGGTGTACCCGACTCGGCATACGTATCATCAAGATCCACGAAGGCCATCGGGCAAGGATGATGCTGTGCCACCGCCATTGCTACGACACTTCCAAGACCACCATAATGGAGGTGTTCTTCAATCACAACGATCCCCCGCGTTTCCCGTGCTGCCTCCACAACCGCTTCCACATCGAGCGGGCGAACAGTCGCCATGTCCAACACCCGTGCCTGCACCCCACGCGCAACCAGCTCCTCAGCAGCATCGAGTGCCGCAGCCACCATCAGACCGTTGGCGATCAGCGTGACGTCATTCCCGTCGCGAAGGCGAAACGCACGGCCGATCACAAACTCGACTGACGGCTCGTAGATCACTGGTACCGGCGGGCGGCCCAGTCGCAGATACGTCGGCCCCTCCCACTCCAGCAGCGCGCGCAGCGCCGCTCGCGTTGCATGCTCATCCGCCGGCACAAGCACCGCCACCCCTGGCAGCGCGAGCGCAAGTGCCACATCTTCAATCCCCATCTGTGAGGGACCATCCTCACCAATACTGATACCGGCATGACTACCGACCAACTTCACGTTGAGCCGCGGGAAGGCAACCCCCATGCGAATCTGATCAAATGCATTGCACAGGAGAAAACAGGCAAAGCTTGCAGCGACCACCCGCTTGCCACTTGCTGCGAGCCCAGAAGCCACCCCGACAAGATTGGATTCCGCTATACCAACATTAAAGAATCGGTCTGGAAACGCCTGAGCAAAATATTCTGTCCGGGTCGAATTGCTTACATCGCCATCGACGACGACAAGATCGGGAAACTCCCGACCAAGCTCACGCAACGCTTCCCCAAATGCATCGCGTGTCGCTTTGCCCAGTCGAAGCCCAGCTCGCGTTCCGAGATTCACGCTAATTCCTCCAGTGCTCGTTCGAGTCGATCCCGCGGAATGGCGCGACCATGCCAAGTGAAGTCGCGCTCGAGGAACGAGACTCCCTTGCCCTTGACAGTATGGGCAATGATACAGGTTGGGCCGTCCCGGTACATCTTGGCGAAGCGCAACGCGTCGTGCACAGCAGCAAGGTCATGACCATCCACCTCAGTCACATGCCACCCGAACGCGTGCCACTTCTCACGATAACTCCGCGGATCCGTGATAGCTGAGACCGGAACAGTCTGCTGATAACCATTGTGGTCAACGATCGCGACCAGGTTGTGGACACACCACTGAGCAGCTGCCATCGCGGCTTCCCAGATTTGTCCCTCTTCCATCTCACCATCACCCAGGAGGACAAATACGTGGTAATCCCGGCCGTCAATTCGTGCCGCAACGGCATGGCCAAGGCCGATTGACAGCCCTTGACCAAGACTGCCAGTTGAGGCTTCCACTCCGGGAAGCCGCCGCATGTTCGGGTGGCCTTCCAACGGGCTACCAAGCCGACGCAGTGTCCGCAGGAGATCTTTGGGAAAGAAGCCAGCTTCGGCAAGAACAGCATACAGGATCGGAGCCGCATGCCCCTTCGAGAGGATGAAGCGGTCGCGATCCGGCCAACGCGGCTGCACTGGATCGTAGCGCAGAATCCCACCAAAATACAGCGCGACGAGGATCTCAACCGCGGAGAGTGAGCTCGTCGGGTGCCCGGAACCCGCCTCGCTCGTCATCATGAGCACCTCGCGTCGCAACTGCCGCGCTAACGCTTCCAACCGCTCCAACTCTTCCGGCTTTAGTCGCCTATCGAGCATTGCCACTGATACCCCCTGCTGCGCAACATCCGACGCGTTCCCGATTGTAGCCCGAGCTCCCACGTAGTACCGGCTTGAAAAGCCGAAGAGCTTGGGCACCGGCAGCCCGTCTGCCACCTCTCAGCTCTCCGCGATACTGACTCGCGATCCTCCTCTGAGGAGCTGGAACTGCCGTGAAGCATTGCACGCGCACCCGCTACATCAAACCGATCAGAAGCACGAGACGGGAAAGCACCTTCCCACAGCGTAGTCCGTTTTCGTTCGAGCGGACTGAGGCAACAGGCAAGGTCCGCTCCTCCTGTTGTGGCGCCGAACATCCAAACGATCCTTGCCCACCTGACACCGCCGCGGGCGAGGTATCACATGGAGCGGCAAGGCATCGGTTGGAGAGGCATTGAATGACCCCACTGCCCTTGTCAACCGCGGTGCAGTCTGCTAGATTGGCAGCAATCGCTCATAGGGCGTTCGGACGCGGAGGTGGCGTCAGTGCGCGAACGGACGCGAGCAATCTTCAGAGTCACGTTAGTATGTGCCCTTGCACTTCTGCTTCTTCTCCCCTCTGTTCAGGCTCACGCCCAGCAGTCTCTGCAGGTCGGTCAACCAGCCCGCGTCTCCGGAACGGACGGTGATGGACTCAACCTGCGCTCCGGCCCAGGCTATCACTACGCAGTACTCGTTGTCATGCCGGAAGGTGTAACGGTCCAGGTCCTCAATGGCCCCCAACGAGACAACGCCGGCAATCAATGGTGGAACGTACGTTGGGGAGACTTCACCGGCTGGGCGCTCGCTGACTATTTAGCGCCCGCTGGCGGACAAGCTCGCCAGGGCTCGAGCTTACAGCGCAAGGCGACATTCCGCATATACGCTCATCGGCTCGGTTTAGTCGGGGAGCGCACTGCGAATGGGCATACCATTCAACCGAATGACTTTTTTGTCACTCTCCCATGTAGCTGCGCTCTTTCTAGCAAAGGTGGTCAGGAGTTCCAGGTTTTAGTGGAATACCGTGGACGAAGTCTCGTCCTGCCAGTCTGGGATGTGGGCCCTTGGAATGTGAATGACGACTTTTGGAACCCGCCCGAGCGCCGCCGCTGGAAGGGTCTTCCGCAGGGTGTGCCAGCCGCACAGGCAGCGTATTTTGATGGGTACAACGGTGGCAAGGACGGCTGGGGTCGACTTGTCCGCAGTCCAGCCGGCATGGACATCGCTGATGGAGCCTTCGCCGCCCTAGGGATGACCCAGTCTGATTGGGTCACAGTGACATTCTTATGGCTAGTGGGTGATCCGCCTTCGCCTCTCCCTGCACCACCCGCCGGCTATGAGGACATTGTCACCGTCCGCCCTGGCGAACGCCCACCTCTTGATCCTGTTCCACCTCGGGATCCGGCTCGCTACGTCCATTTCCCGGAGACTGGCCATAACGTGCCACGTTTTCTCTTCGAGGCTTGGGAACAGGGGGGTGGCTGGCAACGGTATGGGCTGCCGCTGAGCGAGTTCTTCCGCGAGGTGCAGATCGATGGCTCAGTGCGGTTTGTTCAGTACTTCGAGCGAGCAGTCATGCTCTTTGACGTGGCTGCGAACACGGTTCAGGAACTTCCGATCGGATACTACGCTGCTGCCCCATTCGAAGCCTGGCAACCCATCGAACCTCTCCCTGAGTCGGATGACCTTCTGTACTTTGACGAGACGAGACACACGCTGCGTCACGGTTTCAAAGCGTACTGGCTAGCTCACGGCAGCCGTGAGGTCTTTGGTCTACCCATCACCGAGGAGTTCCGTGTCGATCTCCCGGATGGACGCTGGTATGTGGCTCAGCTCTTCGAGCGAGCTCGGCTCGAATGGTGGCCCGATCGCATCGGTCAGCCGGACGAGATCACGCGGGGTCGTCTCGTTGCCGAGCTGATCGTGACCAGTGGCTGGTGAACGGTTGAACCGCAAAGGAGCGAGCACACGTCTTGCCGGTCGTGACGGCGTTCCGTATACTTGGCGCCAAGTCCTTCGCCTCGGGCAGACACTCTGCGAACGACACACCCTTACCATCTGTAGGTTTGGATAACGGCCCGGGCGGACGACGCGACATACTGGGCGTCGCCCTGGTCCGGGCACTTTCTCGTCTCGGTGAGGGTATTGATGCGCCGAACACTCGTCTTCGTGGTGCTCGCCATCGCTGTCGGTTGTGCGGTGTGGGGCTTGAGAGACCCTACTGTTGTCACGACGACACTCAGCCGCCTCTCCCCGGGCGGCGTACTCCTGCTCCTGTTCCTGCTTGGAGCCAACGAGTTCGTGAAGGGACTGCGTTGGGCGTGGTACTTGCGGGCCGCCCGTCTTCCGATCCGCTTCTTTGATGGTCTGACGAGCTATCTCGCCGCACAGTCCGCCAGTGCCATCCCTGGCGGTACACTGCTCTCCGCACGTCTCGCCGAAGAACATGGAGGTGGTCAGGTTCGCCTTCGCCATACCACACCGCCACTATTGGCCCAAGGGCTAGGCGACCTCATCGCCGTTTCCTTCGTGGCAGCTGCTGGTATTGCTCTGACCGCGCAGTCTCGTTTGCAGTTGACTGCCCCCCTCGGCGGGATCCTCGTCGCCTTCCTTGCCGTGGCAGCAATCCGTAGCGAACGTATCGGGTCTGCCCTGGCTCAGGCGCTTGGTAAGCGGCAACTGACGCGTCGTATTGTTCCGGCGGAAGAAGACGCACGCCGAACGCTAGTCCTCCTCTGCCGCCTGCGCGCCCTGGGACCGGGTATCGTTGCAAGTATCTTTTCATCCCTCATTGCCGTGGCGATTCTTGTTCTGCTCGCAGATGCCATAACGCTCCGCGGTCTCGGCCCTCACGAGGCTCTCTATGTCCACGGCATGACAATGCTGGCGCACCTTTTCCTTCCGATCCCGAATGGATTCGGCACGAGCGAACTGAGTCTGGTCGGCCTGCTCAACGTTATTGGCATCGGTTTTGCACGAGCAACCGCAATCGCGGTCACGTACCGCGCCTTGGGACTCGGCTTCCGGACCCTGGTGGGGCTGCTCATTCTTGTTCTCCGCTACCATCATCTCCTTGTTGAGCTCCGGCGACGTCCGGACACCGCCCCAGCGTCAGCCCCAGCGCTCGACTTCGCTGTCGAGGGCCAAGACTGAGCAGCTTGCCGCATCGGTCTCCTGCACTCTACAGTTGCTCCCGATCAGAATGAGCGGAGCGACGCAATGCGTCCTTTACTGGTCATCCTGCACGAGCGCTCACTACAAAGCTTGACTGCTGCAGCCCGATTCTGGGATTTGTCGGTCACAAGCGACGCTTCCGATCTCGTTGGTTCGCTCTATCCGTTGCTTACTGACGCCTGGCAACTAGCACTCGGGCTGGAGCGTATTGGTCCTCTTGCCTGGAAAACAGTCGCTCTTCTTGGGCACCACCGTACCTTACTCCGCCCGAGCGAATTCGCAGCAGAACTCGGATCAGATGAAGTCTCAGTCCTCGCGGTCCTCCGCAAGCTGTACAGTGCTGCCATTGTGGCGACTCTTGCAACAGACGAGGGACCAGCGCTCTACCTGCCTACTGAACTCGCTCGCTTGGCCAGCCGGCTCCAACACGAACGTGACCAACCACTTTCTACTGACGCAGAAATGACTGAGCTTTTAGACCGGCTCACCGACCACGAAGTCTTAGAACTGGCCGAACGATACGGTATGCGTGTTCTGCCCACTGTGACCACGCGCGAGGAAGCCGTCACCTATCTCGCTGAGCGATTCTCGGATCCTGTTCTGCACCGCAACATCCGAACCTCCCTTTCTCCACGTGCCCAGCAACTTCTCGAGCAACTAAGTGAGCATCAGCAACCACTCCGTGTTTCTGCGCTGCTCGCCGATCCGCATTGGCCGTTCGGCGATCTGCGGCGGGCTGTGGCTGAACTCAGTCGTTGGGGACTCGTCTGGCGCACGGAGACCAATGGTCGACTCGCGCTCCTCCTTCCCTCGTTGCTGGCTAACGTCCGTATCGACGCCGCCTCTCCACAACCGATCACTCACGTTGAGTCAACGACACATCGTCTACCACTTGCGTCTCTTCTCGACCTGCTTTCGCTCCTGGTTCTCGTGCAACGGAGGAACAGCCACAGAGCTCGTACCACCAGCGCCGGCACAATGCACCCAAACGCTCGAGCGATCAGGCGCCGATGGTTCCATGATGACCCCCATGATCAAGCAGCATACCTCGAGTTCCTCCAGCGCATCGCCCGTACACTTGGTCTGCTCGGACACGAGCAGACTCGTGACAGCATGCGGCTTGCGAGCTGGCTCCGACTCTCGTTTCCCGAACAGGGACGTCGACTGCTCCGCGCTTGGCGCTTCACCCTGGATTCGACACAGCGTTCCGAAGCAGAACGCCTGCTCAAGATCCTGCGCTCCCTGAACATCGACACCTGGTATGAATGGCCAGGAATCGTCCGTCAACGTCTGCTGTCCGATATGCCAGAACATCGTCACGAGCGCTTCGCGCGCGAGCTTGACTGGTTGGGAGTTGTTACCCGCGGCCAGTCGGCAAATGGTACCCTGGCTGTTCGCCTCACGCAGTGGGGTGCCTGGCTTCTCGGACTCCGAGCCGACCCCCCGGTACAATCCCTCTTCGCAACCATCACTGCAGCGGGCTGTCCACCCATAGAACTGCAGACACTCACCCCAGAAGGCACCTGGCTTCTCTACCAGATCGGCGACCTGCTTCAGACAGAACGGAAGCCTGTGTGGCACTTGACCCCCCAATCAGTCGCTCGCCACGTGGCGGCAGCAGTTTGGAGCACATCGTCAGCGCCGCGGCCACCCGAGGAGCTCGGCCAGGTACTCCTGCGCACACTCGAGGCAGCCCACGGTCGCCCCCTCCCGCCGGTGTGGCGCGAGACGCTCCTCGGTTGGTTCGCCCAGAGCCGGCCGGCGATGGCGCGTCCCGCGCTCTACCTCCGCTTCAGCAGCAGTGCGGATCGCGAGCACGCCCGCGCCGCCTTGGAGACTGCCCAGTGGCGAGTTACTCCATTTGGTGAGCACGATTTGCTCATTGTTGATTTCGAGACACGTCACCGGGCACGGCTGGTATCGCTCCTTCGGCGCGCTGGTTTCATCCTCGATTGGTGGAGTGGGCCCGACGATCACGGAACACCGCGTTTGCCGCCCCGAGGACAACCGTAGCGCTCCTCACTCCCCTTGTCTGGACACTCGGTGCTCTTGTACGGATCGCTCTGCCCGGATGAAAACCAACGCTTGGGCGACGGCACTCGAAGGTTCAGGAGCGACAACGTTGGCAAGCGTCCGTCCGTGCTCATCGAACGCAACACAGGCGAACTCGCCTCCAGAGTAGTCGAGAACGAATGAGGCGCACTCCTCGGCGAGTTGGCTAAGCAGCCGCTCCAGCCTGGGGACGAGAACCCCCTCTGGCACTAACTCGATCGGTGTCACCACAAGGTGGATCTCGTCGGGATGACCATGTCTCGGTACCACCCAATCGCCCGGTTCGGGCCGCAAGCTACCAGTGAGCCAGCGTTCATAACGCTGGCAGAGAGCAATGTACGTGTGCGATGGCATGCGCATCGAACCCTTCCCCCTGCGCATCAAGGAATACCACAGGTACCCAACTTCACCCTTGACACAGGATGCCTTCCTGAGCATCCTACAGGTGGTTGTGAAGGCGCTCACAGAGTGGGCGCCAAGACGAACGCGAGACCACGGTGGATACTCGCTCCACGCATATCCGCCACGGTCTCGAAAGGGGAAGGGAAAGGCCGAGCCCCCCCGCTCGGACGACGAGGAGGAGCGGAGATGACACCGGCAAATGTGACGGCAGAACAATATCAACAGATCAGTCAAGCTCTGATCTGGTTCTGGGCTTTTCTCGCCTGCGTGGTCGCGTTCGCCGCGAATTTCCTAGTAGCCTACGCTATCATCCCTTCACTGATTTCGACCCGCGATCTCCCGACCAAGGTCGCAGCTCTTCGTCCTGTCCTCTTTGCTCTGGCTGCTCTCTTTCTTCTCGCGGCACTCTTCTCCTTTGTGAACATTGTCAACGGAATTCAAGTCTTGTATGAGATCTGGCCGCACCGCTGGATCTGAGCCAGGGCGCGCGGCATTGCCTCCATTGTCGGCAGGGTTCGTTGAGGAACGGAGCCGAGAGGATGCGGTATATCAGACTGATCTTGTTCTTGTTGGTTGTGCTGGTTGTGATGGCAATCCCGCTCGCACTGGTGCTGGCACGCTCCTATTTCCTGTCCCCCATCGCTCAACCGGTCAAAGCACAGCCGATCCAGTTCCCGCACCAAGTCCATGTACAAGCTATTGGACTGGACTGTACGTATTGCCACCGCAACGCGACCACCTCGGCACAAGCAACACTTCCGGCTCTCGAGCTCTGCATGCAGTGCCATAAGATTATCCCCGCGCAGGGACGCCCCGAACTCGAAAAGCTTGTTGCTGCCTTCCAACAAAACCAGCCCATCCTTTGGAACAAGGTACACCAACTTCCTGACCACTCCCA
>CALIMB010000041.1 GCA_938028665.1 uncultured Thermomicrobium sp.
AGGATACCGCTCGGCCGATGACTGAGTTTCCTTTTGTGTGGCATACCGACTCCCGCTCTTTGGCCAGTTGTCATGGCGCTGCGGGGGTACTGTCCCCTCCCTCGTCGCTTGTGCTCTTACGGCCTCTCCCTTTCTGCCCCCTACCAAGATTGTCTTCCTGAATCGTCCAGCGGTACCGGTCACTCGCCAACCCCACCGACCATTGCTGCGGGCATGAGAAGATGCTTTTGCCAGACCAGCAGCATGCTTGCCCTGCCGTCGTGACTACGTCAGTAGGCAAAGGAGCTCCATTCGACAGGTAGTGATCCTGTCCGCGGAGAAGACTCGCAGGGATAACGTGTGCGTTCAGTGCCCGCGGCTTGTTGAAGTCCACAGCAAGGAACGCCTGGTATCAGCGAATGCTGGCAGCTGGTATGGCACGTTTGGCCAGTTCGCTTGCACTCTCGTGGTGGAACGCGCCCTGCCCGGGCATTCGATCGCCGTCGCCCATTCTTTTGGAAATTCAGACGATTGCGGTAAAGCGCGGTTTCGCAGCACAGCAACTGGTCAGAAGACCAAGGACCCCGGATGGAGGGTCCCATCCGGGGTCCAGAAGCCAAATGTGGCCATTATGGGACTTGGACGCGGATGAGGTTGGTCACCTTACTGACACCCGGTGCGCGCCAGGCTGCTTCCTCAGCCTCTTTACGCTCCGCCCACGAGCGGACCGTCCCCGAGAGAATCACATGTCCGCCCTCCTCAACGCGCACTTGAATGTTCTCAGCATCGATCTCAGCGTGGCGTACAAACGCCTGCTCGATCTGCCGCTTGATGTCCTCCGGTGCCACTGTCGGCTGACGAACAGTGATCAGGTTGATTACCGACTTGACGCCAGCGATGCGCCGAGCGTTTTCCTCGGCCTCGCGCCGCTGGTAGTGCCAGTCAACTTCTCCCTCCAAGGTCACCCGGCCCTCTTCCACCCGGATCTTGATCCGCTCCTGAGGAATAGCCGGGTTCTCTTCGAAGGCAGTTGCCACTGCTCGTGCGATGTCCTCATCCGTGCGCACGCCCAAACCACGTGGCATCACCTCGATGTGGTTCACAACCGCACGCACACCCTCGACCCGGAGCGCAGCCCGTTCCGCCGCCCACTTCTTCAGGAAGCTGTCCACTGTCCCGGTTAACGTCACCACCCCATCGTGCACCGTGACACCGACGTCGGTGACTTCCACCTCCGGGTCCCAGTCCAGCTCATCAAGAACGTCCTGTTGAATCTCTTCGTCTGTGCGTACTCGAGGAGCCATCATGACTTCCTCCCTTCCCCTACCCAGGGCCTCATTGTGTCACCTGGATCGGGATCCGCTTCACCCGGGCTTCTTCAGCCTTCGGGAAGATCAGCGTGACGATCCCCTGCTCCACGGTCGCCTTCGCGTCTTCCATCTTCACCGGTACTGGCAACGTCACACTCTCCGCAAATTCCCCGCAGGCAATCTCTCGCCGGTACCAGGTTGCCTGCTTCGCCTCTTCCTCACTTAGTCGGTACCCGTAGTGGCCACGGATCGTCACCACGTTCTGTTCGACCGTGACCTCAAGATCCTCAGGCCGTGCTCCCGGTACAGCCAGTCGGATGACCAGCGCATCACCCGTCTCATACACGTCCGTGGCAGGCCTCCACGCTAGTGCGCGTGCCCGCGCCAACGGCCGCTCAAACACTTCTGCCATCAAGCGGTTCATCTCGCTCAGCATCCGCTCCGCTTCTGCAACCGGATTCCATCGCTCCAGCATGGTTCCCTCCTTCCAACCTGTACCCACTCGCCCTAAGGAGCGATCTCGCCTTTCGCTTGCTCCATGTATAGCATAGTGATACGTATCGTGTCAAGGTATTGAATACAATGTGTAACGCTTTCGTAACGCGTGGCGCTGCACCGGCGTCGCCTCCTTCACTACTCCTAGAATCTCGTCCTCACTCTACGCTGGACAGCAGATTCCGTCAAGCGCCGGTTAGTCGCTGCCCTGCTCACCGCTGCCTTCTACGCCTGCTTGTTCGGCGATGGCACTCACTGCCTCTCGTTTCGGGTTCATCGTCGGTGTGTGGTTCGGCTTGTGCACAGAGCACACGTGGTCTTTCAACCCCTCCCCTCTGATCGCCAGGCGGGAAGCTCGGGGAATTGCTCCCTGCAGCTATGAGTAGTTCTCTCGGTGGGGTAAGAACTTTAGTCGGTCCAACTATCTTTCCGCTGTCACTTTCCAAGCGCTGTCAACCCAGTACCGCGGCAGCGCGGCCTTGGTGACGAGCAGGTGGTTGAGAACGCGGGGTAGACCACGCCCAAAGGCCACAGGGTGGGTAAACCCGGTGTTGTTGCACCAAGGTTTTTGTGGCCTTGGCGGTATCGACCCCGTTATCCGTGCGCTGGCCGATCGGAAAGACGGCGTACTCTCCTGAACACTGACTCGGTCAGTGTGCGGGCTGATCCACGAGATCTACGCTGACGAATGCTGAACGCATCGCCAAGAGCTCCACAGATCCGCTCGCTTCCACGAGCACGTGAGGAGGGTGTTGCCCGGTCGTTCCTGGTTACGGCACCGCTTCGCGGTCCCCGGTGGTTGCGATTAGCTCTCGCCCCGCCGTGCCTGTCGGTTGCTCGCAACGCAGAGGGTCGTTGCAGCCAGCCTGGCCCTGGCAAGGCGTTCGATCTGGCCTGGCCGACCTTTCCAGTCGTGGCCAGGAAGCAGTCGGTCAGAGGGCCAGGCTCTGCCTGGCACCAACGCGAGGCGAACTTTCACCAAGCACGTTCCTTTCCCTGTCTGACTGGCCGGCTGCCGGTGTGCTGGATTTCCGATTAGAATGAGCATGACGGGCACCGGTTATAGGAGGGAAAGGGGCGGAGCGTGCTTGCGCGAGTGGCCAGCTGCGCGGTCGTTGGACTAGATGGGGTCCTGGTGCAAGTCGAGGTCGACATTGGACTGGGGACACCTGGACTCACGATCGTCGGTCTGCCGGACACCGCTGTGCAGGAGTCGCGTGAGCGCGTACGGGCTGCCATCCGCAACTCGGGTGCTCGAATTCCCCTCAATGGTCGCATTACCGTCAATCTTGCTCCCGCGGATATCCGCAAAGAGGGCCCAGCGTATGATTTGCCGATTGCGCTGGGTATCCTTCTGGCCTCTGGCCAGGTGGTGGCCGATCTTGAAGGCACGGTCGTGCTCGGCGAACTCTCCCTCGATGGGTCGGTCCGTCATACCACGGGTGTGCTACCGATGGTCGGGGTTGCGCGTGAGCATGGGTTACGCCGGGCAATCGTTCCGGCAGATGATGCCGCGGAGGCGGCTCTCGTCGAGGGGATTGAGGTCATTCCGGTCCGCAGTCTCCGCGAGCTCATCGAGCATCTTCAGGGGAACTCTCCAATCCAGCCCGCTACTCCTACACCGATCGAACTCGGAGACGAGCCGGTTCCTGGCATCGACTTTGCCGAGATCAAGGGTCAGGAGCATGTGAAGCGTGGCCTGGAACTGGCTGCCGCGGGCGGCCACAACGTCATCGCGGTCGGTCCTCCGGGAGCGGGGAAGACGCTCCTTGCCCGGGCGCTCCCCACGATCCTTCCACCGTTGACACGTGAAGAGGCGCTTGAAGTGACGCGCATCTATTCGGTCGCTGGCCTTCTGCCCAATGGCTCTCCGCTTGTCCGCCATCGTCCCTTTCGCGCTCCACACCACACCGTAAGCTACGCCGGCATGATTGGCGGCGGTGCGTGGCCGCGACCTGGTGAGGTAACACTCGCGCACCGTGGTGTTCTGTTCCTCGATGAGCTCCCGGAGTTCAGTCCGCGTGTGCTCGAAGTCCTTCGCCAGCCGCTCGAAGACCGTGTTGTGACGATCTCACGGGCTAGTGGTGCTGTGACCTTCCCCGCGAGCTTTCTGCTTGTTGCCGCAATGAATCCGTGCCCCTGCGGCTATCACGGCGATCCTGTTCGGCCCTGTACCTGTAGCCCGCATGAGGTTGCCCGCTATCAGAAACGGATCTCCGGCCCCTTGCTCGATCGCATCGATATCCACCTTCATGTCCCGCGCGTCGAGTACGACAAGCTGGCTGATCGCCGCACTGGCGAGCCCTCGGCTGCGGTGCGAGCCCGGGTGGAGGCGGCGCGTGCCGTGCAACTCCGCCGCTTTGGTGATCCCCGCCGCTTGAACAGCGACATGACTCCGCCCGAGATTCGTCGCTACTGCCGCCTCGATGAGGCCGGCGAACGACTTCTGCGGGCGGCTGTGGACCGGCTCGGCCTTTCGGCTCGTGCGTATCACCGTGTGCTGAAACTGGCACGCACGATTGCCGATATAGCGGGTGAAGAACGCATCGCGGCTGTACACGTCGCCGAGGCGCTGCAGTACCGCCCTCAGGAGGTTGTCTAAGTCCTCCACACTTGTACTCGTGGTGCTACTGAGCGGATGTGCAGGCTTGCAGAGAGCCGGAGTGCGAATATCTCAGTGAGCAGTGCGTGCAAGCCTGCCTTCCCCTTACGGAATGCCCACGCGAGGATCCCTCTCCGACGCTCCGCTGGTGATGACAACGCATTGTTGCCCTGTCGAAGTCTTCTGGTTGTAGTCACCGTGGCTGTTGAAACCTCTACCGCGCGAACAAACTGGTTGGGCATCTCTGGCGGCACGGAAATCCGGCTGCCCGCAGGTAGTCCGGCGGTCATACTTGGACACGAAGGAGTAGTGACAAGCACTCACTAAAGGAATGTTCAGCAGCTGAGACACGATCGACGGTCGAGCAAGTCTCCTTTTCCCGACGGCCCGCAAGCACCGGAGCCTCACCGCATTCCTCCTTGATGGCGCTCCTACGGATGCATTGAGCATGCCCCGGAAGCAGCTGTCTAGGGTTCCAAGAATGATCTCACTCGACCCTGGCACTTGCTTCGTCCTCACCGAGGATACTCGTCATACTCTTGGTGAGTCCCTGGCCTGTGCTCCGACGTCGTTCCCTGCTTAGCGCGAGACAGCGCTCAAGAAATCGCTTCTCCTCCTTGTTATCATGACGGTTGGGGTGGAACGCGCTTCAGAATAATCACACTCGACGAACTCTGCGCGAGGGCGACAGTTCTCCAGCACATGCTGCGTGCTGCGCGCACCTGGCTGCGGTGTCATCTGGCGCACCGGTTGGGCAAGTGAAGAGCCAGTAGTGCATCGCTTCCTCGATCTCGGTGAACGTCCCCTTGTAGGACATCGTACCTCAGGACTATCGAGCCGCAATTCCGGTTCCATCGCTGCGACCGTGAGGAGCTGGATGCACGGGTTCGCTTGAGGATGGTCACGCAGGGCGAGGGGGGTGTGGTGCTGCCGAAAGATACAGGAGTACGAGCGGAGTACTCCTGATGCTTGCCGAGAGAGTGGGGAAAACGCTCAGCTTGGGCAGTAATGCCTTTTTGGTGCTTGCAGCGCAGTATGGTTGGTGCACCGCTTCCACAGGGCGGTGTAACCAGATGACATGAGTGGTCGCACACTGTGCGAGGAAAGTGCATACTCGCCAGGAGAGGACCAATTCGCTCCGCTCGCTCCACAGCAAGTTGGTCTTTGCTTAGGTTGGGAAGGTGGGACATGGACGTTGGTTTCGTCGGTCTTGGCAACATGGGACGCGGTATGGTGCAGGCCTTACTTCGTGCTGGTCATCGTGTCGTGGTCTGGAATCGCACGCCAGAACGGGTGGATGAGGTTGTCGCACTCGGCGCGGTGCGCGCCGCGACACCCTTTGAAGCAGCTGAAGTCGGAGTGGTCTTCTCAATGCTCGCTGATGACGTGGCAACCGAGGCAGTCGTTGCTGGACCCCACGGAATCCTCGCGGGTCTCCCGCGCGACGGTATTCACGTGGCATCAAGTACACTCAGTGTGCGCTATTCAGCAGAGCTCGCTGAACGGCACCGCACGCGCGGTCAGCACTATGTCGCCGCACCAGTGTTCGGCCGGCCGGATGCTGCCGCACAAGGTGCGCTGCGCCTGGTCATTGCTGGGCCACAAGAAGCTATTGAGCGGATTGAACCACTGCTCGTAGCACTGGGCCAGCAGCAGTTCGTGATCGATGAACATCCCGAGCGCGCCCATGCGGTGAAGCTCGTCGGCAATTTCCTCATCCTTTCGCTCGTCGAGCTTTTGAGCGAGGCAATGGTCTTGGCTGAAAAGGCTCATGTTTCCCGCGAACGGTTCTTCGAGGTCGCAAGTGCCGTCTTCTCCTCTCCCCTTGTTGACCGGTATGGCCGGACACTGCTCGAGCAGCGCTTCGATCCCCCTGGCTTCCGCCTCGCCCTGGGCCTTAAGGACATTCGCCTGGTGCTCGATCTCGCCGAGTCAACCCACACGCCGCTCCCTATCGCCGACCTCGTTCGGCAGCATGCACTCGAGGCGATGGCGCATGGCCAGAGCGAGCGTGATTTCACTACGCTCCTTCGTGTGGTGGAGTCCCACGCCGGTCTCAGCTGAGGACAGAGAGCCTCGTCAGTGTCTGGCTCCACCTGCCCGGAAGTGGATGGTAGGCGATGGGGCCGCGCCGCTCGGCTTGCGCGCCAGCTCTGCTGTATAAGCGTCCCCCGCGCTTCGTGTCCTCAGGTTGCGGCATGTCGAATCGTCGGCCGTGAGCAAGCCAGGAGCAGCGTGTCTCCCTATCAGGCATGTGCCTCCCACCTGCCGGCATGGGCCAGTGATGATGCCAGATTTCGCTCACTGAACTTTGGATGCCCAGGGCTTTGGGCATCCAGACAATTCGGTGGCGGACCGCAGTGCCAGTACGCCATATACTGCCAAGAGGTGACCCAAGAGATTGATCCAAAAGACGGCCCCGACGATCCTTGGTTCGGGTCTCTTACTCCCCTTTCGGGTTTCGGATTCCCGGCCTCGAATCGTCGGGGCCTAGCTTTAGAATACTGTTCCAGCGCCGAGAGGCAAGAGCAAGGCGTTACAAAATTGCAACAGTTCTCCGCCTCATCATTCGGCCTGACAATCGTGCCTTGGAACGAAATGAGGGTACTTGCTGCCACGGTGGAGCACGGTGAATGCTGCCGCGAACTATGGTCTTTGTCGCTCCCCCAGGAGGAGACCACCATCTGCGTCGTCTCGCCGTTGTGGTAACGCGACATGCCGGCGCGCAGAAGCCGACCGGAGCCGTTGTCCTCGAACTCGCAGTGCCTGGCCTACAGGCCTCTGCCGTTGTGCGGGCTTCTGGAGCTCCGCGAGCGTCCGGGCAGACCATGCTGCCCGTCGCGACGGGCTGTGTGCGATGCTCGCTGGTACCTGAAAATGCTCATCGCGCGGTGTTTAGCGCACCAACGTTGCCTCAAAACTCATCTTCCTGTCTCAGCGTGTCCGCTCCAATGCATTGCACCCTCTTGCCCGTTCGGTTCTGCCCTTCCAAACTAGAGCGGAGGGTAGAACCCGGAGGGAGATAAGGAATGGCTGAACCGCGTATTTGGACCGATATCCGTCTCGATGGTCGCGTGGCGCTTGTGACAGGTGCCTCGAGTGGACTCGGCTACGCAAGTGCTCTCGCACTTGCCGAAGCGGGCGCCGATCTGGTCGTGGCTGGCCGCTCGCTGGAACGATTGGCCGACATCTGTCGTGCTGTGGAAGCACGCGGAAGACAGGTGCTCCCGCTGACAGTCGATGTTCGCGATCTGGCGCAGGTTCGTCGTATGGCCGATGCAGCCTTCGAACGCTTCGGAAAGATTGATATCTTGGTCAACAGTGCTGGGCTCAATATCCCGCAGCCAGCCCTTGAGGTCACGGAAGAGGCTTGGGACACCATCATGGACACCAACGCGAAGGGACTCTTCTTCTGTTGCCAGGCAGTTGGCCGGTATATGGTCATGCAGCGCTTTGGTCGCATTGTCAACATCGGCTCCACATTGGGGCTCGTCGGGATGGCCGACCGTGCTGCCTACTGTGCGAGTAAGGGGGCAGTCTCCCAACTCACCAAAGTGCTCGCTATTGAGTGGGCTCCGTATAACGTGACCGTCAATGCTGTCGCACCGACCTTTGTTGAGACACCGCTCACTCGTCCCTATTTCGAGCGTCTCCCTGGTTTTCGTGAGGAAGTTTTGCGCCGTATCCCGCTGGGTCGCCTCGGCTTGCCCGAGGAGGTCGCCGCAGCGGTGGTCTTCCTTGCCTCTGACGCTGCGAGCATGATTACCGGTGTAACCCTGCCAGTGGATGGTGGTTGGACGGCCTGGTAGACCAAGTATGGTGTCGCGTGCAACCCTGCCATCTCCCCCTACTGCGGTTTCCGGGCGAGAAATCCTGCGCGGTCTGTGTCCCTTCTCGACTCATGGCTGCTCTCGAGATGCCTGTCCTATGGCGGCTGTCCCACCTCACCTCTCCACACGCTCGGCCAGCCGACCGAACACACGCATCCAGCGCGGTCGCTCGCTGTCCCTGTCGAACACGAAGTCAACGCGATTCGGCACTGCTCGCACTGGCCCGGCAGTGAAGACGCTGCGTCCAATTGGGCGAAGGAACTGCGGTGGGAATTGTCGCTCACGTGGTGTCCGACTCAGCCCGCGCGTCTGTCGCGTCTCTAGCCACAGCCCGCCTGCTGCGGGACGCACAGTCAAGCGCGCCAATGGGTACTCGTACGTTCCCGCAAGACGCGACAGTTCAGACTCGCTCACGGTGACAGTCCGCGGACTTGGAACTCGTATGCCAAAGTGCTCTGCGAGGATCCATGTTTCGATAGCGGAGAACGCTGTCCTCCCCTCTTCATGATTGGTCAGGCTCGCGATCGCCACGCGCTGGTCTGGCAGGAGAATGACATGAGCTTGGAAGCCGTTCGTTGAGCCACCGTGTCCGATCAGTCGTGTGTCTCCTACTGCCCAGATTGCCCACCCGAGACCATAGGCGTCGGCCCAGTTTCCGGCTGCTACCTGTGCTTGCTGCATCAGCTGAATGCTCTCCGGTGAAAGCGGTGGCTCCGATACGCGTAGCAATCCGAGATGGAAGGCGACGAAGGTCAAGAGATCGTCGATCGTTGCCCAGATCCCTCCTGCTGGATGGACCGTCCGTGGTAGTGCGAAGTCACGCACCACCTCGACCGCTCCGTTCTCGGTTGTCCGATGCCCGCAGGCCAGCGGATAGCCGAGAATGTCTTGCGCAAAGAAGAAGCTGCGCTCCAACCCAAGTGGCTTGAACAGCCGCTCGTGCATCGCTGTCTCAAATGCCCGCCCCGTCTTGACCTCGATAAGACGTCCTGCGAGTGAGAAGCCGCTGTTACAGTAACTCCAGTGCTGCCCTGGCAGATGGATCTGGCGTGCGGTCGCCAAGCCAGCCACGTACCGGCTGAGTGCATCGTCCCCGTAGCCGTAGTCGTCGAAACGATCGCCTTCGATCCCACTCGTGTGTGTGAGCAGGTGTCGCAGTGTGATAGTGTCTCGTGCGATAGGATCGGCTGGCTGAAATTCAGGCACCACGGTGGCTACCGGTTCGTCAAGAGCGACTAGTCCCTGTTCTACCAGCTGCATGACCAGGGTGGTGAGGAAGACTTTCGTAATCGAGCCGATCTGGAACAGCGTATCCCGTCGTACCGGGCACCGCGTCTCCACGCTCGCTACGCCATAGGTGACGACCTCGCGGCCAGCTTCGGTGAGTAGGCCGACCACCATCCCCGGGACTCCCGTCTGGGTACAGACTGTCTCCACGATGTCCTGCAAGGTGTGCTCTTGTCGCATCGTGACCCCCTTCTTACTACTGCAGCATCGAAGAGCTGCGCTTGGCTGGCAAGTAGGAACAGCGTCTCTCTGCGCGCCCAGCTTTTGTCCCGGGATCGGCTGTACCGTAGTGACCCTGCCGGCTGAATGTTTGGTCCGAATCTCCTCACTCAAGTGCTGTGTCTCTCGCCGTAGGTGCGCAGCGTAGGTCGTCTCTTACCTCCTGGCACCACTGTGCCTATACCAGTGTCCCCTTCTTGCCTCTCTCCGGAGCTTCCCCGTGTCTGCTGAACGCCGACAGAAAAGGAGACCGTCTCGTCGTTGCACCGGCAGAATGCTCCGTTGCGTATGACAGAGGCCTGAAGAGCACGCCGACAGGTCGCGCTCTTGCAGAGGGCAGCGTCGCGTGACGCGATGTGGCCAGTAGGGGCGCGATTTCCACAGTATGCGATCCCTCTGCTGCACGCCTACGGCAGTTGCTAACCGTGACGAAAATCTCCAGGAGCATCCTCCAGAGGGCTGAGCGCTGGCTCTTGATTCCTGCCTGTGATCCTCACCACCAACGAACCGCTTGCACGGGGATCATGTGTCTGTGACCTCTGGTGGCAACTACCACTTAGCCGTATGTCTCGGGTCGACTCATCCTCTCTTGGGAGTGGACCTCTACTGAAGGCTGCAAGGGGCTGTACGTCCACTCACTGGGGTACAGCCTAGTCCGTCGCTGACGACAGGTCACCGAGCTGGCACCCCATGCCGGGATTCGTCGGGGCAGAAGGCGAGAGTGTGTTGCGTAATGTCCGGATGCTTCTATGAAAGTCGATGCCACGCTGCCGGAACGGGGCAGCGCGACCGGTCAGGTCAAGCTGGTGCACCTCGGTGGCAGGGCCTTGACGGCTGTCCCGTTGGTTGCAGATCGGCAGCAGTTCGCACACGCAGAGCGCGTACAAGAGAATACTGAAGTCCCAAGACGGAGCGGACGTGCTTGCAGGACGATCGTCCCGTCGTGCCGAACCTTCCAACCTGTCCAACCTGTCGAGTTGGCCAGCAGTGGACCCCCGAGCGTTGTAGCCAGTCACCAATGGCATGAGAATGACGAGTTGTGTGCGTCTCTCTCACAGCATGAGCCGCCTGAGTTGTCACTCAGCGCCAGCCCGGTGTTGCAAGACACGGGGAGTTCCACGAACGTCTGCTCATATCTTGGGCGTCTTGTGTCCCTCACGTGCCTCGCTGCTCTGTTGCCCACTGCTGTGTCAGTTCCTCACTCGTCGTGAGCCGCGCTCCATAGACACGCCGCAGATAGGTGATTCCCTCCTGATGCTCTTCCTCGGTGAACGCATTAACGCAGTCCTCCGGGACGACAATGTGATAACCGTGAGTAAAAGCGTCCGCAGCGGTGTGACGGCAACAGATGTTCGTGTGTAGACCCGTGATCACTACCGTATCGACGCCGAGTGAGCGCAGCAAAAGATCCAGTCCAGTCTCATAGAAGGCGCTATAGGTCCGCTTTTCCAGCACGACATCACCCGGCTGTGGCGCCAGTTCCGGAATCGTCTCTGCCTCTTTGGTCCCCTTCATGGCGTGAGGACCCCAGACAGCCATCTCTGGATCACTTGGAAGATGCGCATCGCCCACGTAAATCACCGGCACGCCAGCGCTGCGAGCTCGTTCGAGTAACCGACGAATCGGCTCGATAACAGTGCGCACTCGTTCGTTTCCCAGTTTCCCTGTCACGAAGTCGTTCAGCATATCAATGACGAGCACCGCCGCTTTCATTTCCCACCTCCACGAGTTTGTCCACCAGCCTTCAGCACTCTCTTACCAGTGCATAGCTTTTCTGTCAACAACTGTCGCGATGGTTGGTCGATCCGTTCCAAGCAAACTGGTGTTCTCGCTGCCTGGTGCAATCAGAGTCGCTGGCTCGTGAGGGCAGCATTCGCCGACGTTGAATCCATAAGATCGGCAGCTCACTCCTTAGCCGAAGGGACATCCGAGCTACCTGTTCCCAGCAACGTTCCCGCGAGTGCTGCCCGGATGCGTGCTGCCACCTCTTCCATCGCCTCAGGACTTGGGTAGCGTTGCCGTGGCCAGAAGAAACCCCGCAACCCATCACCGCGGTGCCGCGGCACGACATGCACGTGCAGGTGCGGTACACTCTGGCTGACCCGGTTATTGACACCGACGAAGGTACCTTCCGCTTCCAAGGCGAGTGGAATGGCGCAGGTCAGACGCCGGACGAGACTCCAGAGCGGCACTAGCAGATCGTCCGGCAACTCAGCGAGCGTTGGCACGTGAGCCCGCGGGATAACCAGCGTATGGCCAGGGAAGAGTGGCCGATGGTCAAGGAAAGCGAGCACGAGCTCATCCTCGTAGATACGGACGGCTGTGAGTGCACCACTGCTGATCTGACAAAACGTGCAGTCTTTCACCTGCATCCCTCACGGTTGGAGCCGCACGATCGACCAGCTGCCGTCTGATTGCCGCTCATAGCAGAAGCGGTCATGGAGCCGGTCTGGTCGACCTTGCCAAAACTCGTAACGTTCTGGTCGGACGCGAAAACCACCCCAAAACGGTGGCCGGGGAACAGCGCCTTCAGGGAACTGGTCAGCGAAAGCCCGGTGACGCTGCTCGAGCTCCTCACGCGAGGCAATCGGTTGACTCTGTGCTGAGACCCAGGCACTAAGCTGTGAGCCGTACGGGCGTGTTGCAAAGTATTCGTCGGCCTCTCCATCGCTAACGCGCTCGACTTGCCCTTCAATGCGCACTTGTCGCTCGAGAGGTTCCCAGTAAAAGAGCAAGGCAGCACGAGGATTCGCCGCAAGTTCCACCCCTTTGCGGCTCTCGAAATTGGTGTAGAAGACGAAGCCCTGCTCATCGGCTCCGCGCAACAACACCATGCGTACTGACGGCCGACCGTCGCGCGTGGCCGTCGCGAGCGCCATCGCGTTGGGATACCGTAGTCCTGCTTCCTCGGCTTCGCGGTACCAACGCAGGAACTGCTCTAGGGGGTCACAAGCCAAATCACGGCGGTGCAATGGGCGATCTCGATGTTCCCAGCGATGCAGTGGTCGTAGCACGTCTGCTCCTCCCGCCACGGTCCTTCCCGTGCCTTTGTACAAAAGGGTAACTCGTTCCACCCCTCTTGCGGGTTGAGCGCTCGCAGCCCGCCTTGGTGCCTCTGCACGGCGGAGTACTCGACCGAGCCTCTCCGCTATGCCCCTGATCGCCTCGGCGCGTCAACCCCCGCTCCGCACAAGAACGCCGGACCACGGCAGGAGGTCGATCAGATTCTCCCAGGCTCGTGGCTAACTCGATGATCGTGCTTCCTCGCGTCCGAGAAGGATCGGCCATGTTGGTGAGTCCGCTCAATATGGGCATGACCGCGCTTCTGCAGGAGTCTTTCGTGTCTCTCTGGTGAACATGATGCTTGAAGGCTTTGCTTTGCATGCGTTTCTCCTTTTTCACATCCCTGTGAGAGGGTAGAAGGAAGTGACGGTTTCCTCTTCCCCGGAACGGGCGATGCACCTTAAGGAACCTGCTCTCGACGGCGGTTCTTTCTCGCCACTGTGCGGATCTTCATACTCCCGCTGATGAGACGCGCTTTCCCCTGTATCAGTGCACCTTTCTGGTGTGCTTTTTACAAGCCTATGAAATGGATGGTTCAGCTGATTACCGATGGCAGCGGGACTCGTCTCCGCAGTGAACATGCGGTAGGATGGGTCTGTTGCTGGCTCGCCCGGGCAGGGATGGAGTACAACCTGACCATGACCAAGACAACTACTCCACAACCAGCCCCGCTCGATGAGCTCGCTGCACAACCGCTTCCACTACGCGAGCAACGGCGCATTCGCCAGAGCTTCCTCTTCGGCGTAGCCAATGGTGGTTTCTTGCTCTTTGGCGATGCTCTCATTCATCCTGTCCTCGTGCTCACTCTCTTCGTCGATCGACTCACCGATAATGCGGTCCTGATTGGCCTGGTTCCCGCGCTCAGTGTTGCCCTCTGGTTTCTGCCGCAAGCACTCGCTGCGGCCTTTGTCGAGGGACGTCGCCGGCAGCTTCCCTGGGCAGCGTGGGGCGGCGTCGCTCGGGCTGTCGCCATCGGCATTTTGGCTGCTATTGTCCTGGCGGGTGGGATCGAGCCGAGTAGTCGTCTTCTCATCATCTTCTTCCTGTGCTATGCGGCGTACAACTTGGCTGCCGGCTTCGCTTTTGTGCCGCTCGTCGAGCTCTCCGCCCGTGCCATTCCGGCTGATCGCCGCGGGTTCTTCTTCAGTCAGCGTAATCTCTGGGGTTCGCTTCTCGCCTTACTCGCTGGCCTCATCGTTCAGCGTGCGCTCGCGGCTGGCCCGAGCGGTTTTGCGGTACTCTTTGCTACATCCTTCGCTGCGCTCGCCCTGGCTGCATATACAACCCTCTGGATCGTGGAGCGTCCGGCTCCGCCTCGCTCACGCCCGTTGCGAGTCTGGCTTGAGGGACTCCCTGAGCTTCTGGCCCGCCGTTCTGTCCGCCGCTTTCTGCTTTTTCGCTCCTTCTTGGCCCTTTCGACCGTGGCTGACCCCTTCTTTGTGGTGTATGCCCAAAGCATCCTCGGTGTTCCCGCGGCGACCGTCGGTTTGTATCTTGCGCTCTCGGCAATCGCCCGTGTGGCAGCCAACCCGGTGTGGGGATGGGTAGTGGAGCGGTGGGGTAATCGTCAACTGCTCCAGCTCGCCACACTCGCACGACTGCTCATGCCGCTCATCGCGCTCGGGGTGCAACCTCTATCACGCTGGGAACGTGTCACTTCCCATGTGGGCGAGCCGGAGCGTGTCATCTTCTTCGCCTTCGCGGTTGTCTTTATTGCCTACGGTGCTACGCTTTCGGCGCAAATGCTTGCCAACTTCACGGCAGTTTTGGAGCTCGCTCGGCCAGCTGATCGGCCGACCCTGATCGGCTTTGCCAACTCCATCCTCGGGGTGGTCTCGCTCGTACCCTTGCTTGGCGGTCTCGTTGTTGATCGTTTCGGTTTCACGGCGGTCTTCCTTCTCGCGCTCGCACTCGCCTTCCTCGCGCTTCTTACCAGCGGCCTTTTGCCAGCACCGCGCCGCGTTGCTCGCTGAAACAGCAGCTGTCTTCTGTCTACTTATGCTGCGTCCCCAATTCCTCCACCGCCTATTCGCAGAGCTCCGGTACCACCGCAAGGGCACTCTCGTGACGCAAAGGACTCACAGCAGGTCCTAACGCTGCGCGTGCAGACTCGCGTAGTGCGGTGTTGTTTACCATCCGTCGACATGACGTGAAATGAGGAGAACCGTGCATCGCCTGGTAGAATGCTTCTCAGAGCGGACTTCCGCTATCGGTGGCGGATGGACGCAGCGCCACGCATGAACGGGGCGACACGAACAGCATGCATCTTCTGGATCGAATCCGACAGTCCCGTGAACTTCTCGTCCTCGCTGCGCTACTTGCGCTTGTCTTCGGCTATACACTGTTGCATCTCGCTCATATCCTGACCCCATTCGTCGTCGCAGCAGTATTCGCCTACCTTGTTCATCCGCTCGTCGACTGGGCCGAACGCCGAATGCATCTCCCGCGTGTCGTCGTCGTTCTGGCGCTCTATGCGCTCCTTGGAACTGGGCTCGTCGTCGGCGGCATGCTGATTGCCCCCTCACTTGGCCAGCAACTCCGTGCTCTGGTCCGTACCGTCCCTGAAGTGATTGAGGCGATTGATCGTCGACTTGCCAGCACGCCCGAGCTGCGCGTCGGGGAACTCGTGATCGATACCCGGGCACTCTTCTCCCGTCTGGACTCCGCAGCTCGCTCCCTTACTGAGCGCTTCAGTCAGGAGGCGGTTCCGTTGGTTCTCGCCACGGTCGAGGCGCTCATCAAGTCGTTCGTCTTTTTCCTTGTGAGTTTCTACGGTCTTCTGCAGGGTCGCGTGCTTGTCACGCGAGTCCAAGCGCTTGCTCCGCGCCGTCATCAGCGCACCGTTGTTCGGATCCTCAGCCAAGTGAATGCTACATTCCGTGCATACATCCGCGCCCAACTGGTGCTCTTCCTCATCATGGCAACAGCGACGTACGTCGCGCTCACCATCCTACAGGTGAAGTACCGCCTCGCGCTTGCCGTGGCCACCGGTTTGCTCGAGCTGATTCCGTTCATCGGCCCGTGGACGGCTGGAGCTATCGCCGTCAGTGTCGCTCTGACACAAGGAACTACCCCGTTCGGTTGGTCTTCACTTCAACTGGCGGTTGTGGTGGCGCTCGTTTACCTCGTCCTTCGGCTCCTGGAAGATCATTTCGTTATCCCGCAGCTGATTGGACACTTCGTACGACTTCATCCCGTCGTTGTCCTGTTCGGTATCTTAGCGGGGGCGAGCCTTGCCGGGATCGTCGGGCTCTTGCTTGCAGTTCCCGTTCTGGCAGCGCTGAAGATCGTTCTCTTGACGGTGCTCGAGGAGCTGCGTCATCCACCACCGCGTCAGATTGTGACGCTTCAGGATCGCACGCTTCTATCTCAACTCATCGCTTGGCTCAGCGCACCAGCCCGCCGTGACGTACTCCTCCTGATCCCGCCCGGTGTTCTGACCTGGGATGACCTTCCGCTTTTGCAGGTGGCGAGTCGTAATGCCCTCGAGCATGATGTCGAGGTTTTGGTGGTTACTCCGGATCCAGTGGCGCGAAGCCTAGCAACAGCGGTAGGCCTGCGTGTGGTTGAGCGTCTTCCCAATGGATGGGGTGCCCAGGCAGAACTGCTTCAGAAACTCACC
>CALIMB010000042.1 GCA_938028665.1 uncultured Thermomicrobium sp.
GCCCGGTTCGCTCACCTGCCGCCAGGTCAGCGACCGAAGACCGGCCAACACCTTGCCATCGGCTACACCGAAGGCAAGGCCAAGGCAACGCCGATCCAGCCGCCCGGGCGCGGCCAAGGCCTCACCCGGTGAAATGGTGACGGCCGCGCATGTCCTGGCCGACACCGAAAGCGTGCGCGTGAAGCTGGCCGGCGGCGAGTGGCGCAGCGCCCGCGTGGTGCGCAGCCAGGAGCATTTCGACGTGGCCCTGTTGGAGATCGAGGGCGAGCCAGGACAGCCGGCAAGCATTGCCCCTGCCCTGCCCCGCCAGGGCCAGGCCATAGCGGCTATTGGTTCGCCGGCTGGCCTGGACTACTCCATGAGCGCCGGCATTGTCAGCCGGTACGGCGTGGCCGTGGGCCTGTTCGCGCCGGCCCTCATGATGGACACGGATGCACGCATCACTGGCGGTAACTCCGGCGGCCCGGTGTTCAACACCAGAGGCGAAGCTGTGGGCATGGTCAGCTTCGGCAAGGGCGCATTCAATCAGGCCGTGCCCATCGGCCAGGTGCTGGAGGTGGCGGGCAAGATCGAGCGCCGCGCTGCGATCATCAGCCCTTGCCAGGCGAAAGCGAACGGCGAGGCCTGCGGATAAGAGCGCAGCGCCAGGAAGCAGGCCACGCCATTCATGGCGTGCGAGGGGTGCCAAGGAAGCCCGTTAGCGTTCTCGCAAGGGCTTCGGCGTCCTTCGTCTCGCATTCCCATATCACCAGCACATCCCACCCGGCGGCGGCAAGCCGCGCAAGCGCGTCCTTGTCGCGTTCCATGTTGCGTTCGAGCTTGGGCAGCCAGTAGGCGGTATTTGACTTGGGCGGCCGCCCTTCCCTGCACCCCGGATGCTGATGCCAGAAACAGCCGTGAATGAAGATCACTTTCCGCCGGCCGGGAAACACAAGGTCGGGTTTGCCTGGAATGTCCTTGCGGTGCAGCCGGTAACGGTAGCCAAGGCGATGCGCCAGGCTGCGCACGGCCATTTCCAGGGCGGTGTCCTTGCTGCGGATGCGCCGCATGTTCTCGCTGCGGTTCATCCCCATGCGCAGGCCTCTACTTGCCCCGTTTACTGATCCACGACCAGCCGAAAGACTCGGCCAGCTTCCGTGAGCGCAGCAGCTCCCAGCCCATGCGCAGGGACTCGGCCCGGCTTTCGGCCGTCACGCGGCCGATGTACTTGGTAACGGTCTTTCCGTTGGTCTTGAATTGCAGATAGCCGTAACTTTGATCCGGCGTCCTGGCGTAACGCCTTGCGGCTACCGAGACCACGACGACCGTTCCATCTTCTAAGCGCAGCTCGCGGTATTGGCGTCCGCCGGCGGCTTCATCCTGCTCGCGCTGGCCTTGCCTCATACCTCACACAGCGAGATCAAGCGGCAAGTCTGAAATATCTTTCAGGCGGTGGCCGTTGACCATGACCGCCAGCAGGTCGGCCGCGTCATCCATCCCAAGGGCCTTCACGGTTTCTTGCAGTTCGTAGAGGGCGAAGTGATACACGCAGTCAATGTCCCCTGTGCCCAAGGCAATTGAGGCCAAGCGGCTTGGCGTCGGCTCTGCCGTCACGACGACAACGTGGGGCAAGCGCCCCTTGCGGTTGCGCACCAGATTGAGCGCTTCTGAGCGAGCATTCTGGGCGCGGTCGCTTCGGATCGTCCACTTGCACGAAATGCTCGCGTGCAGCAGCGGCAGACCGCCATTCTTCTTGCGCAGACTGGCGAGTGTGGTCACGTTGTCATCGACTAGAAGCGCCGGGGCATTGATCGCGTCGTCGCTCTCGGTGTCGCGCACCACCACGATATCCGGGGTGATGGTGTAGTCACTGCCCAGCGCTGCGGCCAACTCAGCGTCATTCTTCGCGGCACGGTCAAGCGCCACCAAGTGAGCGTATTGTTCGTAACGGGCAATCTCAAGCCGGTTGTGGCCGGAGACCTGATGCACGTCCCACGTGCCGGGGCGAAGGTGTCCCAGCTTGAGGAAGGTTTCACGCACAAAGTTTGCGCAGATGCCCTCGAACTGGTTGCCTGAAGTCTGGCCCGCGATCCGTTCGCCGATGGTTTCTGCCTTGAGAAGTTCGGCAATACCCTTGGCAATCGCCTTGCTGGTCGTATTGCTGCTGTCTGCGTTGCTCACTACCCCGGCACTGTTGATGGTCAGGGTCGATTCGAGCAGCGTTGCATGGAACGCTTTGCGGGCTTCTGAAAACTCTGCTGGGCCCGCCATCACGCCACCTTGAAGATGCGTTGCACGGACAGCGCCGCGAAGATTTGGCGGGCCACAGCAGCAGCCACCGGAGGGGGGAAGGCGTTGCCGATTTGGCGATAGGCAGCGGTCTTGCGGCCGGAGAATTGCCAATCATCAGGGAAGCCCTGAATTCGGGCCGTCATGCGCGGCGTCAAGCGAGGCATGCCCACGAAGTCACGCGGCGGAGCTTCGTCCCACAGGCCCATTCCATCGACGCCGAGGGCGGCCCAGGCGCGTTTGGCGCGGGTCGGCCCGAGGTCTGGGCCGCCATGTTTCTTGGAGCCGCCAACCAGTGTCGGGGCGATGGTGTTGGCCTGTTCGCGCCAGCGGTCAGCGCCGCGCCAGCCGTTTGCCTTCATCAGATCATGCAGCAGCTCGCCAACGGTCGGCGGCTCAGTTTTGAGCGGTTCCGGCCATGAGAACCCCGAGGCCAAGTCTTTGCGGATGCCGACGAACACCACACGCGGCCGGAGCTGGGAAACGCCGTAGTCCGATGCGTTGAGCAGCTTCCAGCCGGGCACGTAGCCCAGCTTCTTGAGCTGCTTTTCGACCTTGTTCCGGTAGTCGTCAAAGACCGCATCGAGCAGGCCGCGCACGTTCTCAAGCATCACGGCTTGAGGACGGCACTCATCGACTAGGCGGATTGCTTCGGGGAACAAATCGCGCTCATCCTTTGCGCCAAGCTGCTTGCCAGCCTTGGAGAACGGAGGGCACGGGACGCCGCCGGCCACTAGGTCAATGCCCTTGTACGGGCTGCCGCTGAACTGGCGCAAGTCGCCCTCGATGACGTTCCAGGCAGGACGGTTCAGCCGCAGCGTGGCACACGCGGCCGGCTCCAGCTCGACCAGGGCGGCATGATCGAAGCCGGCCATTTCGAGGCCTAGAGCCTGCCCCCCGGCACCCGCGCAGATTTCCAGTGAAGTGAATTGGCTCATGTCGTTTGTCTCGTTGTTGAACGGCGCGGCTTCCTGGCTGCCGGCGGGGAAAACATATCCGCCTGCAAGCCCCCTTGATGGCGGTCGGCATACGCCTGCATGAATTCACGCAGCACCTCCGATGCGTGCCGGTTTTCAGCCCGGCAGGCTCTTTGGAACGACTCCCGGAGTTCCTTTTCGATGCGGATGCGGAGGCCTACGTTCTTGCATGGCATGGCGTGGATTATTGCATGGATACACCTTTGTGTATCCAAAAATCTAGCCGGCTTTGTCGCATTAGTCCTATATTCCGCGACACCCTGCCCTGCCCCGCTTCCCTTGGCGTTTCATGTCGCGTTTATCAGTCGCGTAATGCCGCGTATCATACTGATATTTGCGACACGCCAAGGGGGAGCCCATGCAGATCGGTTACGCCCGCGTCAGCACCGACGCCCAGGACTTGACCACCCAGCGCGAGCTGCTGGCCGCCGCCGGCTGCCAGCGCATCTTTGCCGAGAAGATCACCGGCACCCGCGCCGACCGTCCCGAGCTGGCGCGGATGATCGATCACCTCCGCGCCGGCGACGTGGTGACGGTCACGAGCCTTGACCGGCTGGCGCGATCCACCCGCGATCTGCTGGACATCGCCGAGCGGCTGCAAGCCATCGGCGCAGGCCTGCGCAGCCTGTCGGAGCCGTGGGCGGACACGACCAGCCCGGCCGGCAAGATGGTTCTGACAGTCTTTGCCGGCATCGCCGAGTTCGAGCGTTCGCTGATCGTTGAGCGCACCCGGCGCGGCCGCGAGGCGGCCCGGCGGCGCGGCGTGCAGTTCGGCCGCAGGCCTGCCCTGACCCCGGCGCAGGTATCCCATGCCCGCGAGCTGCTGGCCGAGGGGCGGGCCGTGCCGGAAGTCGCTGCCCTTCTGAACGTGCACCGGGCGACCCTTTACCGGGTGCTGGCGCGTGGCGAGGAAGTGACAAAGACCGAGGCCCGCCGACGTGGTGCGTTCGCCGAGGACGCTTTGAGCGAGGCCGACGCCCTGGCGGCCGTCGATGATGAACGCCAGGAAGAAGGTCCGGCATTCCTTGATGACGAAGGCCCGGCGAATGACCTGCCGCTGCCGCCGTATCGAACGCAGAGCCTGCCGCAAATCCTGGCGGCCCTGCCCGATGACGAGCTGGCGAGCTGGCCCGGCGAGCTGGCCGACCAGGAGCGGGAACGCCGGCGGTGCGGGCGCTGACCCCCGGCGAGCTGGCCGGGCTGCGCCAGGACATGGCCGAGGCCTCCGCCTGGATGCGGGCCGAGCTGACCCGGCGGCGAACCGACAAAGGCCAGCCCTGAACCGCTTGCATGTTTTACGATTTTCCGTAAAATAACAATCACGCAAACGCGGAAAGGATGAAAACATGATCGTCGGACTTCTGAACCAGAAAGGCGGGGTCGGCAAAACCACCCTCAGCGTGAACCTGGCGGCCAGCCTGTCGCGCTCAGGGGCTCGGGTGCTGCTGATCGACGCCGATCCGCAGGGAAGCGCCCTGGACTGGGCGGCCGCCCGGCAGGGGGAACCGCTGTTTTCCGTGGTCGGCCTGCCAAGGCCGACCGTCCACAAGGAAATCGCGCAGATCGGGCAGGGCTACGACCACATCATCATCGACGGCCCGCCGCGAGTCACAGACCTTGCCCGGTCGGCCATCATGGCCGCCGACGTGGTGCTGATCCCGGTGCAGCCTTCGCCCTATGACATCTGGGCGGCTGACGAGGTGGTGAAGCTGATCGACGAGGCCCGCGTCTATAAAGAAAACCTGAAAGCCGCGTTTGTTGTTAATCGTAAAATCGCAAATACGGCAATCGGCCGCGACGTGGGCGAGGCGCTGGCGGCCTATCCGGTGCCGGCGCTGGCGGCCGCCATCACGCAGCGCGTGGTGTTCGCCGAAGCGGCCGCGCAAGGGCTGGCCGTTCATGAGATTGACCAGGAAGGGCCGGCAGCGGCCGAGATTGAGGCCGTAGCGGCCGAGCTGATGGAGTTCGCACGATGAGCACGAAGAAGATTTCGATTGGCACCAAGCCGACCGCCAAGCCCGCGCCGGTGGCGGCCGATGCCTGGGTGGAAAGCCGTGTTCCGGCCGAGGGGCCGGAGCCGATGAAGCGCCTCACCATCGACGTGCCGGAGAGCCTGCACCGCTCGATCAAGGCGCAGTGCGCCATGCGCGGCACCAAGATCGCCGATGAGGTGCGCGAGCTTCTTTTGCAGAAATACGGACAAGCGTAAAAGTGTGTTTCTGTGTTTAGCCGCTAAAGGTTTCCCATGCCGCGCAAGCCCAAGCCCAAGACCAAGCCAGCGTCCAACCCTGCCGATACGCAAGGCCAAGCGTCGCTGTTCGACGGCATCGTGTCCGGCGATCTCCGGCACGTCGGCATTCCGGGCGTTGCCGTCGAGGTCTCGCCCGAGGACGCGGCGATGATGGGCGCGTTCGAGGAGGACGCCTTGGGCTTCGAGGACGTGATGGATTGCCAGGATGCGCCGGAGGCCGTGCCGTCATCGCCGGAGGAGGCCCACCGGCAGCGCATCGAGCGGCTGCGCGAGCATCACCGCGTGCTGTCCGAGCTGATCGTGAGCACGAACCGCGACATCGCGCGGATCGTGGGCAAGACCGGCCGCCTGGAATCCCCCGAGGCCTCCGCGCTGCTGGCGCGGCTCAAGAGCCTGCAAGAACAGCGGGCCGCCATCGAGGCCGAGACGCAGGAGGCCGTGAAGGCGCTCAAGGCCTTGGAGCGCCGCCTGACCCCCGCGCCGCGCGAGGGCGACGGCAAGGGCGGACTCGTCAAGGTGCGCCACCCAAACCGTGATTTCTTCCTGGCCGACCTGTTCGACTACGCGATGAAGGATGACGGCGCAAGCATGGAAGCGCCGATTTTCACGCTCTCGACCAAGCCCGACCTGAGCATCTGGGAATGGCGCAGCAAGGACGGCAGCAAGTACGTCAAAGTCGCTCCCTCCGTGCTGGGCCGCGCCACGCAGCACGACAAGGACATTCTCATCTACGTGGTTTCGCAACTCATCGAAGGGTTGAACCGGGGCCGGGAGGATGCCAGGAATCGCACGGTGCGGTTCACGGTGTATGACTTCCTCGTCACGACCAACCGGCAGACCAGCGGCGACGGCTATCAAAGGCTGCACGAAGCCTTCGAGCGGTTGCGTGGCACGACCATCACGACCGATATACGAACCGGCGGAACTAGGGTTCGGGAAGGCTTCGGGATCATCGACCGCTGGAAGATCATCGAGAAGTCGCCAACCGACGAGCGCATGATTGCCGTCGAGGTCACGCTGTCTGAATGGCTCTACAACGCGGTGCAGGCCTTCGAGGTGCTGACCATCCACCCGGACTATTTTCGGCTGCGCAAGCCGCTTGCGCGGCGGCTATACGAGATCGCCCGCAAGCATTGCGGCCATCAGGCGCAGTGGAAGATCAGCCTGGAGTTGCTCCAGGAGAAGGCGGGCAGCAAGTCGTCCTTGCGCGAGTTCCGGCGGGCGCTGCGTGCCATCCAGGACGACGACAGTCTGCCGGAATACCGCTTCGTGCTTGGCGGTGACGACCGTGTGACGTTCTACGTCCGCGACCCCCAGCGGTTGGCGCGTGGCATCGCCAGGCGCGTCGATGGCGGGCGCTGACACGTCGTTTCACCCACACCCGCGAACTATCGTGTTTTCACCCACGCCAGACGCCTTCGCCTGTGGATGGACACGTCGTTTCACCCACGCTTTCCTGTGGATGGACACGTCGTTTCACCCACGCCTGACACGTCGTTTCACCCACGCCCCATAATCGCATGGCATTGATTCATAAGGAAAAAACTTGTTTTTTCCGGGCCGTAACGCGCGCGCGCGGTTTTTTAACAATATAAATTCTTTAACGTTCCGCACGCCGCCGCATCTGTGGATAACGAACCCTTGGCGTCAACCAGCGGCCAAGGCGGCCTGAAGGCCGGGGCACCCCTTCGGGGTTCCCCCTCCCCCTAAAAGTGCCCCCCAAAGGGGGGCGAAGTAATCCCCCCTGCTGCGCGGGGGACGTGCCGTCCCCCCCGTCCTGCGCTCCTCGGCCTTCGGCCTGCGGTGCTCGCGCAGTCGCCCCCCCTTGGGGGCTGCCGCCCCCCACGCCCTCCGGGCGCGGCTCCCCCCGCTAGGTTTTCCAGGAAGGGGGACAGCAGTCATCCGCTGGAGGCCTGCGAATGGGTTCCGGGATCGAGATTGAACGCCAGGGTAAGAAAACTTCGTTTCACGCTCAGGCCGCGCAGGATGGCCTACAAGCCGCGAAACGCGGCCGTCAGGTAGTTCGGGTGCGGGAACACTCAAAAACGCCTCTACGGCCCTTCTAGGCGCTTTGCAGGGCATCCCCGGATCAGCCCCCGCATGTCTGGCCTGCCGCCGCCCCGAAAATCCCGGACGGCGCTTGTAAAGTGTTGTATGTTGTAGTATAATACAATCTATTACAACGCTACAGGAGAAAGCAGAATGGCCGTCACCCGAGAACAAATCTTCGCCGTCGCCGACGAGCTGGACACCGCCGGCCAGAAGCCGACCCTGGCCGCTGTGCGCAAGGCCTTGGGCGGGGGTTCCTTCACGACCATCAGCGAGGCCATGAACGAATGGCGGGCACGGAAGGCAAGCCAGGCCGCGCCGATCCGCGAGCCGGCCCCGCAGGCCGTGGCCGACCGTCTGGCGGAGGCGGGGGCTGAAATCTGGAGTCTTGCGCTGGAGCTGGCGAATGCGCGGCTTGCGTCCGAGCGCGAGGCCCTGGAACAAGCACGCCAGGAGGCGGAGCAGGCACGGCGTGAGGCGGCCGAGCTGGCCGACCAACTCACCGGCGAGCTGGACGAGGCCCGCGCCCGTATCGAGGCCCTGGAGCGGGAGCGGCGCGAGGCAGAGCAGACCGCCGCAGGCCTGCGCGGGCAGCTTGCCGAGGCGCAGGAGCAGGCGCACACCGCCGAGGCCAGAGCCGCCGAGCTGCGCACCGAGCTGGACAGGGCGCACCAGGAATCCGCCCAGGCCCGGCAGGCGCTCGCTGAGGCGCGGGAAGAAGCCGCCACGCTGCGCGGCCGTCTGGAGGCCTCCAGCGAGCAGATGGCCGCCCTCATCGCCCGCCTGGCTCCGTCCGATGGGCAAGGCAGGGGGCGCAAGTGATCCGCGCCATGCTGGCCGGGTGCCTGTTCGCGCTGGCGGCCGCTGCCCAGAGCGGAGAGCTGCGCGGCCGGGTGGTGGCGGTCATGGATGGCGACACCCTGGCCGTTCTTGACGCTGGGCGGCAGGAGCACCGCATACGACTGGCCGAGATCGACGCCCCGGAAAAAGGGCAGCCCTTCGGCCAACGCTCGAAGCAGTCCCTTTCCGGCCTTTGCTTCGGCCGCGAGGCCGTCATCGAGGACAGGGGCCACGACCGCTACGGCCGCGCCATCGGCCGCGTGAGCTGCGACGGGATCGACACCAGCGCCGAACAGGTCAGGCGCGGCATGGCCTGGGTGTTCGATCGCTACGCGGCCGACCGCACGCTGTATGCGATCCAGGACGAGGCTAGGGCGGCCCGGCGTGGCCTATGGCGCGATCCCCAGCCGGTGCCGCCGTGGGAATGGCGGGCGCAACACCGCCGCGAAGCGCCCCCCAAGATTGACATCCTCCCCCGACTTTAGGCGGGGGAGGATGTCAAGCTCTACCAGCGCACCGACTTCGCCGCTTCGATGATCGACGGGCGCACCGTGCAGGAGATCGACGCCGGAGGCCGATCCGCTGCGGAAATTATGGAATTGTGGATGTACGTATCTGCGCAACTCCGCAAGAAGTAAGCCAGAATTACGTATAACCGCACTTACGTACAGGAGCTATCAGCATGGCAAAGACAGCGAGCCTCACTTCCGGCCTGGTCGCCAAGAAGGGCCAGGCAATGCCCGCCGTGACCCACCAGGCCGAGGCCCCGGCGCGCGCTGCGGCCAAGACCGCCGCGCCCGACTACTACAAGGCCTTGACCGTCAAGCTCGATCGCGAGCGTTACGAGGCCTTGAAGACCTTGGCGTGAAGCTCGACAAGAAGAGCCAGGAAATCTTTGTCGAAGCCCTCGACCTCTACCTTCAGCAGACCGCGCAGAGCGCGTAAGGGGCGGGGCCATGAGCGACCACAAGCGCGTTTTCGGGAAGACCTTTGCCGAGCTGGACGCCCAGGCGAAGCAGGCCGCTCGCCGCGCCGTGGCCGACTTACACGCGCGAGGCATCCCGACCTACCACATGGAGGGCGGCAAGATCATCGAGACGGCACCGGACGGCACCAGGCGCGAGCTGGACACGCCGCCGGCGGACGGGACAGGGGAGGGCACTGCATGAGCAGCGCGCCAAAGTCCCTTGATTCGATGCTGGCCAAGATCAAAGAGCGCGCGGCCAACGCCCCCGCCGCTCCGGCCATCCCGCCAGAGCGCCGACAGCTCCCGCTGTGGCCCGACCTTGAGCGCGCCATCCCGAACCACCTTGCCAGGTCTTCGCTGTTCGCGCCCATCGCGCCAGGCCGTCGCAAGCAGCACGACCGCGCGGAGATCGCCAGCCGGGACGACGTGAAAATCCTGTTCACCGGCAAGCAGCTCGACATGGCCGACTGCGATGTCTTCATGCAGGCGCTCTATGAGGCCCACCGTGCGCCCTTGGGCGAGCGGGTCATCATCAAGCGGGGAACCTTCCTCAAGGCCATCGGGCGCAGCAACGGCAAGAGCGACTATGAATGGCTCCATGAGGCCTTTCGGCGGCTGTTCTTGGGCGCTATCGAGATCGAGGCCAAGCGGTACAAGATCGGCGGGACGCCGAAGTCTTCCAGCCTGCACCTGGTGGACTCGTTCGACTACGACCCCGAGGCCGATGCCTACTTCATCAGGTTCGACCCGCGCATCCTTGCGCTGTTCCACAACAAGGAATATGCGCTGATCGACTGGGACAAGCGCAAGCAACTGCACAAGCGCGTGGACATGGCAAAGTGGCTTCAGAACTACATCGCTTCCCACGAGCCAGGCGTTCACCGCATCGGCCTGAAGCTGCTCAAAGAATGGATGGACTACGGCAGCCCCATGAACAAGTTCAAGGAGGCCTTGGGCGAGGCTATGGGCGAGCTGGAGCGCCTGGAGATCATCGCCGGGGCCAGGATCGAGCCGAGTTCCCGCCGCGAGGCTCAAGCCGTCTGGACGAAGCTCTGATTGGTGTCCGAGCGTCGGGATAGCATTCCAGTTCTGCCACCACTGGACGGGCCAACGTCGGGATAGCATTCCACTTTGAGGGGTTCAAACCGCGAGCTGCGGCCGCCCGGTTCCTGCCCGGTTCCTGTCACCATCGGGCTTGTTGTATGAGTTCCGTTCGCCGAGCGGCGACCTTGTTGTATGAGTTCCCGCGACTTGTTGTATGAGTTCCCGCCTCGGGGGGCGATGGCCCGGTTATCACCGGGCGATGGCATCGAGGCCATGCCCCGCAAACCATTGAAGAACAAGGTTTTCCGGGCCGCGACACGATTTGTTTCGACAGGGTGGGGGGGTAACTTGCCCGGACGTGCTAACCATTCTTTTAACCTTTTATTTAACCCCTGCCGCTGTGGATAAGTTACCCACAGAACGCGAATCATTAACCGCCCGCGCCCTTCGGCGCAGAGAAAGCGGCCAGAGGCCGCGAAATCCGGGCCGTGGTGGCGTTTTCTTGGGCTTGGTGAGGGGTGGGGCAGGGCGGCGGCGTTTTCGTGGCTCCTGAGCCGTTCTATGCGGTCGCAGTTTTCCGGGCATCGCCAGGTGCGGGTTGGCCAGGACGGCCAGGCCGGGGCGACCTACTACCTGCCACGCCCCGCCAGACCGGGGCGACTGGTGACCAGGACGAAGAAAGGCCCGCACTGTGGCGGGCCTTGGTGTAGGTGTCCCCGGCTATTCGGCGGGACTCTGCCGGGGACTCAGAGCGTTCGCGCGGCGGGCGGCCATGCTTGACCGCGCCCCGCCTGTTGAACTTACCGCCAACCGCCTCGGTAGCCTTTGTGGGTGTTGGTCGTGGGGTCGCCCACGTCGAAGGCGCGATCCGCTGCCACCTTGCGCGTGGCTTCCTTCTGTTCCTGCGCCGCCAGGTAGGTGTTTTGCTGGCTGAGCTGGGCCATCATGAGCTGCCGCAGCTTTTGGAGCTGCTGGACTTGTTGCTCTGCGATCTGCACGCCGACCTGAATCGCTTGCATCTGGCCCGTGGCGCTTTGTGACATGGTGCGGAGCTGCTTCAGCGTCATTTCCTCATTGGCGAACTGGTCCGACTGCATGTTTGCCGCCATGAGCGCGCCCTTGAGCGTGTCCAGGGTCTTACGGGACAGGTCTCGATACTCCTTCTTGAAGTCGGTGCCGGTGAAGGTGAAACCCTTGAAGGTGTTCTCGAACTGGCTGGCGATGTTCGTCGCCGAGTAGGCCAGGGCCTGCCCTTGCTTCACGATGTTGGCCACGCCCATCAGATCGGCCTCAACAGCGCCCCACACCTGGGCCGGAATGTTGAGGGTGTTCTGAATCATGTTCTGGTACTGCTGCAACTGCGTCGCGTAGGACTGCACTTGCTGAAGGTACAAGTTCACCAGTTCGACGTTGTTGGCGAGCTGCGTGATCTCGGTCGCACCGCCGAAGCCTGCGACGGAGCCAGCAAACGAGGGCGGCACTGCGGCCACCAGAGAGGCCGACACGATGGCGGCGATGATGGTTTTCTTCATGATGATCCTTTCAAGTAAATACGTACTTGCGTTGATGCGTCAATCACGACCGCTATCGAAGCGAATCTGAACGGTTGCGCCTGGTGCGGCGTCAGACTGAAGCTGTGGCGGCTTCACGTTGCGCAAGCGATCCAGAAGGCCGGGGCCTTTTTCGGCCTCACCGGGTGGGCTGACGTTTGACCCCTCAGCGCCGATCCCGTTGGCTTCAGTGGCCGGGGGGGACGCTGCGGCACTGGCCGAGCTGGAGCCCGCCGACTCCGAGGGTGGCACCACAGAACCGAAGTCATCCACCACAGGCCGAGAAGCTGCGGCAGAGACGGCAGCCGATGCCTCGGGGTTCGAGCTGGATGCCTTTGCGCCTGAACTGCTGGCCGATCCGCCTTGCGATGCTTGGGCGGAACCAGAGCCAGGGGCGGCAGGGGGCGGCGCGGCAGGCGTGGCCGAGCCACCCGAAGGCATTGAGGCCTGACCACCTGCCGCCGACGAGCGGGCCGAGGCCGATCCAGCGGCGGGGCCTGCCCCGCCATTTCCAGCCGCTTGCGGCGCTGCGGGTGAACCTCCCGAGCTGGACGGCGGCGCAACCTGTCCGGAGCCACCCGGCGAACCCGACGCGGCACCAGCCGCCCCGGCCAGAGTGGACAAGCCGCCAGCGGCCAAGCTGCCAGCCAGGCCGGGCGAGCCTCCCCCGCCCATGCCTTTGAAGGCCGCGCCTGCGGCCTCCCCGAGCTTTCCCAAGCCTTTGCCAGCCGTGGCCGCAGCGCCGATGCCACCCGCGACCATGCCACCTATGACGCCCGCAGCCGCGCCGCCAGTCAGCGAGGGCGCACCCGACAACATCGACGATGCCAGCGAAGGAATCATCCAGGCCAGGAAGGCGAAGAACGCAGCGCCACCCATCACCACCCAGGCATTGATGATGAATTGCAATCCCGCCGTGGACGAACTCAGCAGACCAGCCCAGCCCGTGAACAGCGTATTGCTCGCACCGATAAGCAGGTAGATGGTCATGAGCTTGACCCCGACTGAGATTGCATAGCCGAGGTATTTCTGAACGAAGTCCTGCGTCCATCGTGAGCCGCCAAAGCCCAGGAAGATGACGGTCGCCGAGATGACGAAATAGCTTTCGATGAGCGTCACCAGGAGCTGACCTGCCACCACCACGAAGGCAATGATGATGAAGACCGCAGCGGGAAGGGCCGCGAGCACGACGCCTACCGCATCCCATATATCCATGTCTGAAATGGACTTGAAGATGATGATGACGAAGTTCAGGCCACGGGCGAACACCGCCGAGGGACTGAGCGCCGTTGCGCCGCCCACCGTCGCCCCGGCATCCCGGAACGAGTTCATGAGAGCCGGAATCCAAGTAGGCGCGAACTGCAAGAGGGCATAGAAGAACCCAACGCCCAGAATCTTGTTCGCCAGTGCGGCGATCAGGCTTCGGGTGTCGTCCTTTTCAAGCACGTACTTCGTGCCGGTGACGGCGAGCTCGATCGTCAGCAGCAACGCGAACAGTCGATTCGCGTAGGCCAACATCGGCCCCATCCAGCCCGTTGCAGCGGCCTCGTATGAGTCCGCAATCCCGTCCAGGATGGCCGTGTTGGGCACCGCCTGAGCAGATGCGGAGCCAGCGACCAGGTAGAGGCCAACCGCGAGAGCAGAAAGCCACAAGGCATGAGAGCGGGAGGCCTTCATTTCTGTGCCTCCTTCTTGCCACCAGCAGGGGGCCAGCCACCTTTGAAGCCCTTGTGTTTGTTCTGTGTTGGATCACCGACATTGAAGGCTTCCTTCATGGCGGCTTTGCGCGCGGCTTCCTTCTGCGCTTGTTCCTGCGCTGCCTTCTCTGCTTGGTTATCGCTGCAACCCGTTAGGGCGGCGATGCAGGCAGCGATGACAAGGACAACCGCCACCCGTGCCCAGCCCTTGCGGCGAGCGTCGGCGGGCATTGCCGCAATCTCTTGATGAACCGAGCCGACGAGCTGGATGGAGTTCTTGAGCCACTTCATACGCCACCCCCGACCAGGAACAGCACAGCCAAGCCAGCCATGACCGCGAGGGGCACGGCCAGCGGGCGCAGGCGGGAGGGATCGAACCAGGCATTCAGACCAACCAGGGCGAAGGTGCCAGCGAATGCGCCGAGCATCGCGGCACTGCCCGACCAGAGATTGAGCGCACCGCCGAACATGGCGACCAGGATCGGCGCGACCGTCAGCAGCCGGAAGATCGGCAGCGACCGCGAGGCCCGAGCTGGGGAGGTGGGTACGACGCGGAAATCCGCGTCAACGACATCCGGGGACTGCCCCCGGTACGGTTTGAGTTGCGACATGGCCTAGCCCTTTCAGGTGTGGGCTTCCATGCCGGAGGGAGAGCGAGAACCGACCCGATGACAGGAAAGCCCGTTGAGGAACGAACTTCGATCACCTGTCTCGCCGTGGTCTGTTTCACGGGAGCTACGCCGGGTCCGGCTTCAGTATCAGCGCGCGGTGGCTGAATCCATCGGTACGAACCTTGGCCGGTTATCACCGCCGATCCCGATACGACCGCGCGGATGTAGGGCAGATACGCCCGGCTTTAGGTTCTGAGACTTGCGGGAGGTGTCGCTTTCGCTACTTCCGCCCGACCTGCTTTCGCAGGGGACACGCTGCATGCAGCGGTCACGTTTTCTGACAACGCAATTTTAGGGTTTGCGGCTGACGCTACAGCTCTGGCATGTTGTGCATGTTGTCGCCCTTGCTGGGTTGCCCCTTTTCTTTCCGGTTGCGCCTGGTGCTGCTGGTCTTCGGGGCCGCGAGGAACGACTTCAGCGTCGATCCTTTGATCGTGATCCCGCCTCCTTGCCCATCGTCTTTGAGCAGTTCGGCGACATCGTTCCAGTCGTGACCGTTGGCCCTCAGTTGCTCGATCTCGGCGCGGAGCATCAACACCGCTTCCTTGTTCGACTTGACCACGGTGCGCGGCTTCGGCGGCACTGTTTGCAGCTTCGTTTTCAGGCGCTCGATGGTGTCTATCGAGATACCCAAGATCGCTCCTTTCTGTGCTGTGAGTTCAACGCTTGGACTATCCCCAGCGTTGGACGCATGCTATCATCAAATCACGGTGGAAAGAAGGGGACAGGATAGGGTTTGTAATACCGCTGACGCGGCATTCCACCGGCCCGCGCCAGTCGTTTCACTCCCTTTGCTGGCCTAACCTACCTGCTCAGGGCTACGCCCCGAGACCCCTCACCCGCCGCGCCCGTGGGGCGCTGCTTATGTTTTGCTGACCTTCTGCTTATGCAGGCCCGCGATGCGGGCGCAGATCAGCAAAACATAAGCAAAAGATCAGCAGCGCGAGGCCAGGCATCTGCAAAACCTCAGCAAAACCTCAGCACTGCCGGGGCGTTAGCAAAAGATGAGCAAAAGATGAGCAAAAGTGAAGCACTGCGGTGATGGGCGTTAGCAAAACATGAGCGGAAACGAAGCATTCGAGGAACGATGAGCAGCGAGCAAAGAAAGAAGACCGTCGCCCTAGCGGTGCGCCTCACGCCGGATGAGGCCGAGGCCATCCGCGAGAAGGCGCGCGACGGTGGCGTGACCGTCTCGGAGTTCTTCCGAGCGGCTGCGCTTGGCCGCAAGACTCGCAGCACCATCGATGCCCAGGTCATCAACGAGCTGCGCCGCCTTGGAGGCCTTCAGAAGAAGATTCACAACGACACAGGCGGCAGCTACAGCAAGGAAACCGCCGACATCCTTCGCGCGATCAAGGATGCAATCGAGAGGCTAGGCCGTGGCGATCTTCAAGGCGACGGCCAAGCGTAACGACGGGCGTTCTAGCTTCGCTGCCTTGGTGTCCTACATCGGGCGCGAGGACACGCATGAAGGCCGAGAACCCACCGCCCCGCTGATCGAGAGCGAGCTATTCGAGGGCATGCCCGAGCACCTGCGCGGCGAGCTGCTGACGTTGGAGGACTTGCCCGGACTGGATGACATCGAGCAGCGGGCACCGCTGCGCCAGGCGCGCACCTTGAGCAATGTCCAGACCTTGCGCATGGGTGGCACAGGTCGAGGCCGTCCCGCGCCCACTGTGCCGATGGAAACCAACTGCCTAGACATCGACACCGCCGCCGCTGAAATGCAGGCTGTCGCGGCCCTGAACCCGCGCATCAAAGACCCGGTTTATCACTTCCTGGTGAGCTTGAAGAAGGGCGAGCGCCTGCCCAATGAAGCGATGTTCGACATCGCCAGGCACACCATGAAGAGCCTCGGCTTCGAGGGCCACCAGTACGTGGCTGCCATCCACGCCGACACCGACAACTTGCATGTTCACGTCGCCGTGAATCGGGTTCATCCAGAGACTTACAAGGCCGTTTATCCCGACCGCGACCACTACAAGGGCGCGCGGGCCATGCGCGAGATCGAGCTTCGCTATGGGCTTGGGCACGACAAGGGGGCTTTTGCCGTGTTCGAGCGAGACGGGGAAACCGTCATCGATTGGGCCAGTAAGGACACGCGCAACACCAAGGAGAAGGCCCCCACCAAAGCCCGCGACATGGAAGTCCGCGGGCGAGAAAGTCTATTCAGCTACGCCAGGGGAGAGCCGCGCGCGGCCATCGTTGAGGCCCTGAAGTCGCCTTCGTTGAGCTGGGGCGAGCTGCACCGGATCATGGGCCGCTATGGGCTTGAGCTGCGCCAGAAGGGGCAAGGCTTCGCGGTCTATGACCGCAGCAACCCGGAGCAGACACCCATCAAGGCCAGCGACATGCACGAGCGCCTGAGCAAAGCCCGGCTTGAGAAGCAGCTAGGCCCCTATCAGGCCGCGCCGGAGATCGAGCAGCCAGCGCAGACGTACAACCCGGAGCGCAAGCCGAGCCGCGATCCCCTGCGCCGCGCGGAGCGCGCCGAGCTGCGCGCGCAACAGCGCCGCGAGCTGCGGGAGCTGTACGAACAGGCGAAGAAGCCGCTTGCGGATGAAATCGCCAAGAAGGTGCAGACGCTCAAGGCGACCTATGCTCTGAAGGCCAAGACCATCACCGAGCAGGCGCAGGCCCAACGCAAGGCCATCCAGTCGGGCGACCTCCCCGCCCCCATGAAGAAGGCCATGCTTTCAGTTCTTGCCGCCGAAACGGTCAAGCAACGGGCCGAGCTGCGCGAGGCCATGAAGCGCGACCGCGCGGCCATCGGCAAGGTGCAGAGCTACCGCGAGTGGGTTGCCGACCAGGCCGAGGCCGGGCACCCGGCAGCAATCAGCGCCCTGCGTGGCTACGTCTACGCCGACAAGCGCAAGCTGCGCCAATGGCAGCAGGCCGAGCAGAAGCGGGAGGGCTTGCCGGGCCTGAAGGCACCGGGCGAAGCCGACCAGGAGCCGCAGGCCTTCGAGTTCAAGACGTTCAAGGCCATAACCTACCACGTCAACCGGCAGACCGGCGACGTGAGCTATCAAGTGGCCGGGCGCGCAGCCTTCACCGACCACGGGCGGCGCATCACCTTCCAGGCCGAGAACGACGATGCCGTGATCCTCGCCGGGCTGAAGCTCGCACAACAGAAGTACGGCCAGCGGCTGGACGTGACGGGCAGCGACGCATTCAAGCGCCAAGTCGCAGCCGTGGCCGCGAAGCACGGCCTACGGGTGACGTTCACCGACCCGGCCATCGAGCAGCACCGGCAGCAGCTCGCCGCGCCGACCAAGCCCGCCGAGCGGGCGGCAGTGCCCAAGACTGCCGAGCAGTCCCGGCAGGAGGCCGAGCAGCTCGCCCGCCAGGCCATCGGCCAAGGGGTGCGCCTGTATGCCATCGGCGAAGGTGCGACCGCGCGGGGGCAGATCGTGGGCGAAACAGCCCATCACTACGTGCAGCGCGTTTCCCCGACCGTGGCCGCGATCCACGAGAAAGCCCGGTTCGCTCACCTGCCGCCAGGTCAGCGACCGAAGACCGGCCAACACCTTGCCATCGGCTACACCGAAGGCAAGGCCAAGGCAACGCCGATCCAGCCGCCCGGGCGCGGCCAAGGCCTCACCCGGTGAAATGGTGAC
>CALIMB010000043.1 GCA_938028665.1 uncultured Thermomicrobium sp.
GTATGACTCACAGTCTTGGAATTGGAAAGGGCGTCCAGTGATTCTCGCTCCCCGACTCAACTCCTGGGGTAGCGACGGACGCACCTGCCCACGGTCGTACGTCTTGAGATCGCTTAGCGGCTTCTTTGGTACTAGGGAGCAAGGATTGTGCTGGCATGCCTTACGTTGTGACGCTCCCGTGTTGCGCACGCCGTTTGAGTCGCTGCATGGCGGTGAGGAGGTCCCCGCGGGGATCGGTGGCCGGTAAACTTCTGGGGCTACCGCGTCGGTGGCTCAAGCGGCTGTGACAGAGCCTGCGTCGTGAGCTGGTACGGAATCGTCTTGCATCACGACCCAATCTCGGCTTTCTGCTCAACGATGCGAGCGGCAGCGATCACGAGGTCTTCACGCCAGGGGCGAGCGACGAGCTGGAGCCCGATCGGTAGTCCACCGTCGTCTTGGCCTGCCGGCACGCTGAGAGCCGGCCAGCCCAGGACATTGAATGGCGCGGTCAGCCAGCTTGCGTGGGGCGACCATTGGCTGAGTGGTGGTGCTACGGATGGAGTGGTCGGTACTGCGAGGAGGTGTAGACGTCGTGCATCGAGAACACGCTGGAGGCTTGCCCGTGCATGTCTCGCCAGCCGTTGGGCAGCAAGATAGGCCCAGGAAGGATAAGCAGAGCAGCCAATGAGGCGAAGTCTCAAGAACTCGCCAAACTGTGACCAGCCTTGGCCTGCAGTTGGAGCGTGCACTGCAGCAGCCTCAAGGTGGGAGATTGCTGCACTGAGAATGCGAAGCTGACCAAGCTCGGGACGATCAATCCATTCGAGTTCCACGCCGGCATCTGCAAGCGTCTGTACCGCCGCATTCCTCGCGCGGATCACTGGCGGCTCCGCAAGTACCTCTCCAGTGCCGAAGGAACGCACGACACCAATCCGTTCCTCTAGTCGACTCACTGCGGCGGCTGTTTGTAAGTTGGGGAGCGGATCATCGTAGGTACGTGGGTCACGAGCGTCTACGCCAGCGATCGCCGCGAGTGACACAGCGGCGTCAGTGACGGTGCGGGTAATTGGACCAAGGTGGTCGAGCGACCAAGCGAGGGGAAAGACCCCGAAGAGACTCACGCGGCCAAATGTTGGCTTGAGACCGACGAGCCCGCAATACGCTGCTGGAATACGGATCGAGCCGCCCGTGTCAGAACCGATTGCCATGACAACCATTCCGGCGGCGACGGCCGCAGCTGACCCGCTCGACGAGCCACCGCTGTCGCGCTCAGGCGCACGGGGATTCCGCACCGGCCCGTAGTTGTGGATTATTGGACGCACCAGAGTAAGCGAACTCCGGAAGGCGAGTCTTGCCAATGATCATTGCTTCCGCGGCCCGAAGGCGCTCGACGATCGTCGCATCACGCTCCGCAAGTTTGCTGGCGAGGATGACCGATCCAGCAGTTGTTGGCGTGCCTGCGAGGTCGATGAGATCTTTCAGCGCGACCGGGAGTCCGTGCAGTGGTCCACGATCGATCCCATGAGCGAGTTCTTCGTTGGCCTGTGCTGTCTGCGCTCTTGCCCAGTCTGGTAAGGCCAGTTGGAATGCATTGCGGTTTTCATCCTGCTGCGCGATGTGCTGCAGTGCCTGATGGACAAGCTCACGGCTGCTGATCTCCCGTCAGCAGAGAGCTTTGGCCAATGTCAGGATGTTGGGTGCGGTAGCATTCATCGACGGGTACGGGACGGGTGGGTTCGTGGTGACAAGCAAGCGCTCGCCGAGGAGATCGGGGAGCTCCTCGTCCACTACCAGCTTCTCCACGAGCTGCTGAAAAGCGAGGGCGGGAGCGAAGAAGCCACCCTCACGGGCTCGCTCCCGCTCCTCCTCGGTCACCGGGATGTCAAGCATTGCCAAGTTCTGGCGAGCAAGCTTTACAAACTGGGACACCTCCATGATGCCCGTCCACGGTTGTACCGTCCTCCGCACCGCATCCTACCGTGAACCGATTGGTTCGACGAGCACGAAATGATGCGCGAGTGTCGCGTCTCCGGTATGATGCGCTGCTTGAGGGAAGGGTTAGCAGCAAGGAGGAAGGGAGAGCGATGCCAAAGGCACCGCTTGCAGCGGAAATACTGAAAGCCTTGGAGACGCTTACCACCCCAACGGTAGCCAATGCCATTGAAACGTTCAACATCCGACCACGCAATGTTGGGTTTATGGACGCGAGCATCAAATGTATGTTCCCCCACCTGGGGACAATGGTCGGTTATGCTGTGACAGCCAAGATTCGTGCCGCGCAGCCACCCCAACCAGGTGAAGCTGTGCCGCGCCGGGCAATGTGGGAATACATTCTGACGATCCCTGAGCCACGGATCGTCGTGATTGAAGACCTTGACGATCCACCGGTTGGTTCCTTTTGGGGCGAAGTCAATGCCAATATCCATCGGGCGCTTGGGTGTATCGGAACCGTCACGAATGGGGGTGTTCGTGATCTGGACGAAGTGGAGCGACTCGGTTTCCACTTCTTTGCCAGCCAAGTCCAGGTTTCCCATGCGTATGTCCATGTCGTCGAGTTCGGTACACCGGTGACAGTCGGTGGCCTGACCGTACAGCCGGGCGATCTTCTGCACGGCGATAAACATGGCGTGATCCAGATCCCTCTCGAGATCGCTCCGGAACTGTATCGTGCAGCCAAAGAGGTCGAGGCGCGGGAGCGTCGGATCATCGAAGCTTGCCAGGCACCTGGCTTCACCATCGAGCGCTTGGCCGAGCTCTACGGTTAAGTGGTGCTCGACCAGTGCACCGGAATTTCTGGTGGCTGCCGAAGGGTTTGGTAGATTACACAGAACTGCTCAGTTTTCTCGCGGAGACTGGCCAACTGCTCCGGTGTTGCCGCCGGGGCGCTGAGATCGATTCGGATTTGGATCGTCTGGAAGCCCACCGGAACGTCACGGACGAGGCCAAGGGTGCCACGGAGGTCAAGATCACCTTCGGCAGTCACACGAACGTGTTCGACGGGGATGCCAAGGGCGTTGGCGACCATCTGGCAAGTGATTTGAGCACAGGCCGCCAGCGCAGCCAGGAAGAGATCGCCGGAGCAGCTTGCCGTCCCTGGCCCACCAACTCCCGGGTGGGCTTCACTGAGCACGGTGCCGCCAGTGGTCTCAATGCGGCACCGGAGCGGTGAGTCGGCTTGCCGTGCTACCGCGCGCAAGGTGATGCGTGCTGCCTCGGGTTCCTCGCGATACCGTTGCTTCAACGGCCGTTGGAGCGCTCGGATATCCACTTCATGACCTCCTTCGTAATACCCCCACATGGGGTATAAACGATTGCGTTCATGCTACGCCTTTGCGTGGCTGAATGATAGTCGAGTGCAGGCGAGTGATGTCTTTCTGCTCGGGTGGACAAAAAGATGTGGGTCATGCGAGAACACTCGGGATGAGTTTCGTGGGGACACGATGAGGTGGGCGATTAACTTGAGGGTTCAGTTGATGTTTGCGGCACTTCTTTTTAGCATGGTGGCTTTGCTTGCTTACTGGTTAGTCTAGGTGCACCATCCACGCTTTGCGCTACTAACGGTTCATGCCGTATTGCTTCTCCCACGTGCTGTCCTACAGCTTTGGCGAACCTCGTTTCCACTTGCTCTTTCCCCCTCTTGCTGGCGACGTTTGGCGTGGGAGCGACCGTGATCCGCTTGCAGTCAAGTCCTCTTGGCGTGTTTTCGGGTTTGCGAGCGGAGTGAGGGTGATCCCTCTCATCCTCGGTCTACTGGTTAGGGTTGGTATGGGAAAGCTCATCGCTGCCGTGCCTTTCTTAAGCATTCCTGGACGACTCCTACAAATCATGGTAGTGCTGGCCCTGCTTGTGCTTGCGGCTGCTCAGGTTGGTGCTTTAACCCTGCCTCTCGGCTGGCCGATCCGCTGGGGACAAGGGGTAGTGCGCAAACTGGGCAAAGTCGTTCCGGCGGGCGATGTTCGGTGGAGCAGGTTTATACCATCGCTGGGTTCGGTTGAACGGAACCGATCAGGACCGGCCTGGTCATGGACATCGGTGCGCTGGTGAGTGCTGGTTGGGCCATTGTTGCCTTTCTGATAGCCGCGCTCAGTTTCGTCCTGGGGCTGGTCAGTGTGGTCGTGGCCGGTGAACGTAGCGCGGCCAAGCTTGGCGAGCGTGCACGGGTAACAGCTGCCTGGGGGCGTGGTTGGTCGGCGACGGGATTGATCCTCCGCGCAGCCTACTACCTGACAACTGCGGCTTGGCCAGGGCTGTTCACGCACCTCTTTCCGTTTGTGCTCCCACGGTAATCGGGTAGGGGGCATGTTGTGCAGCCGCAACACCGTCCATGGCCACACGACTCAACGTGACATCGATCAGCGCTTCCAGCGCGATTGCCTGCAGCGCAGTGACAACAGCCTCGATGTCTGGCAGGGCAGAGCTCGGCACCATGAAGTCAGGCAGCACCTTGCTTCCGGGCAACGTAAAACGCCGGATGGCTCGGTCAGCCAGCTCGAGAAGCTGGTGTCGTGCCCTGGTTACGAGGTCCACATGCAGGGTTCGCCGGAAGGCGTTCAGCGTGTTGAGGGCGCGGAGATCCTGAACGGCGAGGCTGCGGCTAAAGTCATCAACAGACGGTAGGCCGCGCAGCACCGCGAGTTCGTTCAGCAGATCTTGTGCCTCGTCCGTCATCACGCGAGTGTTGGGCAATGGTGCGATCCGTTCGTCTCTTGCACGTGGGAGCTCAGCCGGGCGTACTCCAATCGGTTCCGGTGTCGGGAGCGTCGTGCCGAGTGGCGGTGCATCAGTACTGGTTCGGCCGCGGAGTCCGACTGCGAAGGCAGTCACGATGAGCAGTACCTTGGGGGCTAGCTGGTGCTCACGCAAGACAAGCGCTCGAACCGGCTCGAAAGCGGGACTCTGCGGTGTCTGAGCGAGTGCCGACACGGCTTCGGCACGGAGTGCATCGGCAGCGTCCTCGAAAGCGAGCGAGCGGATGAAGGGGCTGAACTGCCGTACAGCGTAGGCGAGATATGGTGGCCAGTGTGCGAGAAAGCGGAATGGGAACGGGACATCGGGAGAACGCAAAGCCGATTGCAGGTCGTCATAAACCGGGCGAATGCGTGCTGGTGCTGTTGACGGCCAGACTTCAGAGATCTCTTGGAGGATGGCGATACCACGCTCCATCAATTGCCCCTGCATCTCTCTCGGTTCCTTTCGCTCCGTGCTCATCTTCCGACGATCGAGCGGACTTTTCAATCTCCTGTTACGATATACCGCAGCCGTGGAAAAGGTGAGCGTCTCTGTAAGGAGAGGAGAATAGTGCCAGGTGAAGCGCCGCGAGTCGGAGCTCCGCTGTGGAACGTTGTTGTTGGTTGTCTTGGTGGTCTTGTCGTTCTGAGCACCTGCTGTATCGTCAGCGTGCTGCTGCTTGAGGCTTCTCCAGCGGCTGTACTCATGGGTGGGGTGCTCGCGGTGGTGGTTGCGCCGTTCTATGCAGTGTTTCTTCTTTGGCTTGATCCGTTAGAGCACGAACCGCCATGGCTGCTGCTGATTGCCCTCTTGTGGGGAGCGGGCGTTGCCACACTGGTGGGTGGATTTTCGACGTTGGGCCTTAATGTGATCGCTCGTGGCTTGTTTGGAGTAAGCGAGACGATCGCTGACGGGTTAGGCTCTGTCATTTTTGCCCCGGTCACTGAGGAGTTTGCTAAAGGCGCCTTTCTCTTGTTCTTGTTCGCTTTCGCGCGACACGAGTTCGACGATGTCGTCGATGGGATCGTCTACGGAGGGCTAGTAGGACTTGGCTTCGCAGTCGTCGAGGATTTCGCATACTATCTCACGGCGCTTGCTACTGAGGGGCTTGCGGCGACAGGAGCGCTCTTCGTTATTCGGGGTTTGCTGACCGGTTTCGGCCATCCCTTCTACACTGCATTAACCGGCCTTGGCTGTGGTCTGGCACGGTCGACACGTTCCGGCTTCCTCCGCGCTCTCGCGCTCCCCGGAGGTCTCGCAGCAGCGATCTTTTTTCATGCTCTCTGGAACGGCCTCACAGTGGCGGCGGCCGCAACAGAAAGTGTGGCGCTCGTACTGGTTGTCTTAATCGGGTATCCGTTCGGGATTCTCTTACCAGGAGCACTCACTCTCACTCTCGTGGCAATCGTCGCTGCCAGGCAGCGACGACGTGACGTGTACCGTTACCTGGAGGAGGGCGTACGGGAGGGGTTGGCACACGTAGATGATCTTGAGACCTTAACCCATCCCTGGCGACGGCGTGCCCGGCAGGTTCGTGTGCTCATGACATTGGGCTGGCGTGCTTTCTGGCTGCGACGTCGATTGGACATTGCCCTTGTTGATTGGGGCTACCGCCGGTGGCATCGGGCTCGCGGAGACCGGCTGCCAAGGTACCTCGCTGCCTTCGAGCTGGAGGCACTGGAGATGCGAATCCGGCACTGGCGGGCAGAGCTCGGCCGGCTGCAGGTGACCAAGGTGAGCTGATACACTCGATGAGATAGTGAGCAGAATGTCGGGTGGACAACTCGGATGCAGACAGCGACAGAACCCAAGCGAACTGAACGCAGGCAGCAGCCAGCTCGTTCGCGGACCCTGCATGACTTCACGCTCTGCGAGTTGGAGGCCTGGGTCGAGGAACGAGGATATCCACGTTACCGTGCACGCCAGTTGTTCCACTGGGCCTATCAGCAGCTGGCAGTCGACTACGATGCGATGACTGTCCTGCCAAAGGCGATGCGAGTCGAACTCGCGGGAACGCTGCCGATCAGTGGTCTAACCGAGGTGCGACGCCGGGTCACGGATGATGGTGAGACGGTAAAGTTCCTTTTCCGGACAGTCGACGACCATTTTGTTGAGACGGTCTTGATGTTCTACCCCGATCGTACCACGGTCTGTGTCTCCTGTCAGATCGGCTGTGCCATTGGCTGCAGCTTTTGTGCGACCGGGCTTGGTGGATTGATCCGCAACCTGGATGCTGGGGAGATGGTGAGCCAAGTGGTGTTTGCCGCCTGCCTGGCGCGCGAGCGCGGACGGCGCCTCTCAAACATTGTGGTCATGGGCATGGGAGAACCGTTCCAAAATTACGACCAGGTTATGCGATTCGTGGCCATAGTCAACGACCGGCATGGTCTTGGGATCGGTGCACGCCACATCACGCTTTCCACTGCTGGGATGGTTCCGTTCATCGATCGGCTTGCTGAGGAACCCTACCAAGTCAAGCTCGCGGTCTCCCTTCATGCCCCGAACGATGCACTCCGATCGCAACTCGTCCCACTGAATCGGCGCTGGTCGATTACTGAGCTGCTTGAGGCATGCCGACGCTATGTGGCGAAGACCGGCAGGCGCGTAACGTTTGAATATGTCCTGATCGAAGGGATCAACGACGACGAGCGGACGGCGGCGGAGCTCGCTCGCCGGTTACGTGGCTTACTGTGCCACGTCAATCTGATCCCCTACAATCCGACGCCGGCGGCACCCCTCTTCCGCCGTCCTGCGCCGGAGCAGATCGAGCGATTCCGCGCTGTGCTCGCTCACTATGGCATTCCGGCAACGGTTCGATACTCGCGAGGGGTGGAGATTGCTGCTGCCTGCGGTCAGTTGCGAGCCTGTGAAGAAGCCCGGCGCGGGCGACGCAGCGTTGACCGCGTTACGGTGCGTGCGAGTCAGGAGTGAGCCATGCGCATTGCCGTGATCGACCCGTTCTCGGGTGCCAGCGGCGACATGCTGCTTGGTGCGCTCGTCGACATCGGGCTTGCCGTCGAGGAGCTGGCCGCCCAGCTCGCTGCGGCCCTCGATCTTGAGGGGTACCGCATTATTGCCGAACCGGTTGTCCGGCACGGGCTTCGTGGCACCCAGGTACGGGTACTCGTTGAGGAGCCGCAGCCATCGCGTGACTGGAATGCCATTCGTGCACTTCTGGCCTCCTCAGCTCTTCCCCCACGGGTGCGCCAGCGAGCTCTTGCCACTTTTGAGCGCCTTGCTGAGGCCGAGGCGTCTGTGCATGGGGTGCCGCTTGAGCAAGTGCACTTTCACGAAGTGGGTGCGGTTGACTCGATCATTGACGTGGTCGGTGTTGTGTGGGGATTTGAGCTCCTTGGAGTAGAGGAGATCACCTGTGGACCGTTGCCGATGAGTCGTGGCTGGGTGGAGACTGCACATGGTCGTTTGCCCGTTCCGGCCCCGGCGACCGCTGCTCTTCTCGCTGGCGCGGCAGTGCCAACGGTACCAATGGACATCGATGGCGAGCTTGTGACCCCCACCGGTGCAGCGCTACTGGTCACGCTGGCGCGTTTCCAATGGCCGGCTTTTCGCCCAGAGCGCGTTGGCTACGGTTTTGGCGTGCGTGAACTCCCCTGGCCCAATGCGCTCCGACTTTGGCTCGGTGAAGCAACAGCAGTGCCGCCTCGTCCGGATGAGGCGGAGTTCTTGCTGCAGACGAACCTTGACGATATGAATCCACAGTTTGTAGAGCCCCTGGTGGATCGACTGTTTGTAGCCGGCGCGCTGGATGTCTATATCACACCGATCGTTATGAAGCGCTCGCGCCCCGCAGTAGAGGTGAACGTCATCTGTCGGGCAGTCGATCGGCCCGAGCTTGAGCGTCTCTTATTTGAGCATTCCACGACGTTCGGGGTGCGAGCAGTACCGATCGAGCGGAGGAAGCTAGAACGTCGCTTGGTCTCAATAGCGACGCGTTGGGGCGAAGTCTTTGTCAAGCTGAAAATCTTCGGCGAACGTGTCGTGGACGCTGTCCCAGAGTACCGAGATTGCCTTGCTATCCACCAGAGAACTGGGCTTCCTATTCACGAAATTTGGAGCGAGGCACGCCGGCTCGCTGAGCCATGGATTGGCCAGCGCGTGTCTCCGAAGGATCTCACAGGTCGGGAGTAGCGATCGTTGTCGGGCGTGGCTCTTGTCTTCTCGACGATTTTCGAATTTCCTAAGAGTAAGATTACGACTTGCAAAAAAACTTCTTTGGAAGGAGAAGGTGATGCTCGACAGGTTCTTGGCTCTCGATCCGCTGGTGCAGGCTCTGCTGGGTGGATTGCTCACCTGGGGCGCGACCGCGGTGGCTGCCGCAATTGTGCTGGTCCGTCGTGAAATACCACGCTGGGTTTTGGACGCAATGCTGGGATTTGCGGCTGGCGTGATGATAGCGGCGAGCATCTGGTCATTGCTCATTCCAGCTATGGAAGTGGCGGAACAGAACGGAGCGATACCGTGGCTGCCTGCTGCGACCGGTCTGATTCTGGGGGCGCTGACGCTTCGTGTGGTTGACCGGTTTTTGCCGCACCTGCATCTTTTCTTGCCGCGTGAGGCTGCCGAAGGAGTCTCCACCACGTGGCGCCGGACGACCCTCTTGATTCTGGCCATAACGCTACATAATGTGCCAGAAGGGCTAGCCGTCGGCGTGGCATTCGGTGCAGCAGCGCGGGTGATGGATCCTGCTCTGGCGCTTTCGCTAGCGACGAGTGCAGTGGCGTTGGCCATCGGGATTGCTCTACAGAATGTTCCGGAAGGGTTAGCGATCGCCATGCCGCTACGGCGAGAGGGGTTTAGTCCTTTCCGTTCCTTCTGGTATGGGCAGCTGTCGGCAATTGTTGAGCCGATTGC
>CALIMB010000044.1 GCA_938028665.1 uncultured Thermomicrobium sp.
CGATTGCCATGATGTGAGCCACCACCCGCAGCACCGAATCCGGGAGGTGAGTAGCTTGTGCCTGTTGCTGGAACGCATCCTGATCAGACAGGATTCCTGCCCGGATCAACTCCAGGGCATCGAAACGCCCGTTGGCGAGGACTGCTGCAAGCGCTCCGCCGGCGGGAAGGTCATGATGGACCAGGACACGACTGATCTCCTGCAGTAGCTGCGTTGCCTGTGCGACGTCGATCGCTAAAGTTTGGTCTTGGAGGAGTGGAACACCGGCGAGCACCTGCGGCTGAGGTGCGCGCAGGGGACGGACGAAGAGAGCGCTCTCTGGTGCGCTAATCAGCCGCAAAACACACCCATATAAGCGTGCCAGCGGTGCTAGGACCTCATCGTGCTCAGCCAGCGCCTCCAGGCGATCCACCACTGCACTCATTCAACCGGCATCCCAGCCATCTCACTTGCTGCTCCCTCCTTGGGCGTGTTCCAATAGATGATCTTCGGTCCGCCCGGATGGAGCTGTACCTCTGTGGCACGGTTGCCAATATCCGCCCCCGGGCCGCTTCCTCGGGTGCGGCTGGCCTCCGGACTACACGCCGCAAGCAGAAGCGCTAGTCCGACGAGGGCAAGAATGCGTTGTAGCTTCCAAGTGAGCCTGCTATCCTGTCCCACCTCACACTGCCTCCGATGAGAGGAGCATGACCACCCGCAGGATAAAGCCACCGACCAGCACCAGGACCGCTGCACTTGGTACCGTGAGCCGTCCCAAAACCGGCCGGAAGTGGAGAGCGATCGGAACAAGGATCCCAACTAGCACCACCCCAACCAAGAGGAGTACACCCCAAGCATTGAAAAGGACCGGACGCAGAACTGCCATCCCAACTGACGCCAGGAGAATGACCAAGACCACAAGCTCAAGCATCAGCGTCCAAGTATCCAGCTCCTTCAACCACCGAATCGTTGGCGTATTGCTCCGCCAGCTCAAAAGGAGCAATAGTGCTGCGCCTGTCGAAAAGCCCGAGACGAGGAAGAGCAAGCCAAGCCAGACAGTATCACTCCAGAGCGGCCGATTGGTTGTGGAGAGTAGCACACCGGTATACCCTGCCAAGAAGAAGCCAGAAAGGCCACCCAGGACATTCACCGCCACGCCAAGGCGTCCTTGGATGAGTCCACTCAGCCCCCGCGGGAGCCAACCGATCTCAGCCAGTGCGCCCACGAAGGCCAAGAAGGAGAAGAAGCCAAACGCAAGCAGCCCCCACGAGCCAACAGAGATTGGTGACCACCACTTGAAAGCGGGCCGGAACGTCTCTGACTGGATTAGCATATGCCAAAAGCGCTCCGGCCGCTTCAGGTCGAGGATAAGCAGAATGCCACTAATGATACTGCCGGGGAAGGCAATGTAATACCCCAGTCGTGAAATGGGACGATCTCCCGGCTGACCAAAGAGCCGAAGAAGAGCCGCGAGTGCGAACGCTCCGCCGGCAATCCCTCCAATGAAGAAGTAGAACACAATCCACCAGCGCCACTCTGGTGCGTGAGTAAAGAAGCTATCCGGCATGGCTGCCCTCCCCCTGTCCACGCTCCTCTGCCGCCAGCCGATCCATCCGCTGCTTGCGCAAGCCCACGAGCCCTAAGAGGCCAAGCGCCACTGCACCTGCTGCCGACAAAGCTGCTGACGGAGCGAGATTCCGTGACGGTAGCTGCGGATTCGCTGGTAAGCCATACTTCCCCGGCTCATCCAGCAAAAGGTAGAAAGCGTTCAGGCCACCAAGGATCGACTCATCGTGGCCGTAGAGGCGTGCCTGCATTACACCAGCTGCGTGCAGTTGCTCCAAACGTTGTTGTGCCCGCTGCCGGAGTTCGGAGATCGGCCCAAACTGAATCGATTGCGTGGGACAAGCTTGAGCACAGGCTGGGACCATTCCAGCCTGCAACCGGTCATAGCAAAGCGTGCACTTCATGGCAGTGTTCGTTTCAGGGTTAATCTCAATCACACCAAAGGGGCAAGCAGCAATGCACGATCGGCAGCCGTTGCAGACATTTTGCTGAATGACGACCGTATCGAATTCGGTGCGAATGATGGCCCCAGTCGGGCAGACCTCAAGACAGGCTGCTTGCACGCAGTGCTTGCAGACGTCGCTCATCATGAGCCAGCGCTCAGTCGAGCGATCTGGCGTGAAGTCCTCGATGAACTTGACGTGCCGCCACTGGATACCATTGAGTTCCACGGTGTTATCGTACGAAATCCCACTTAGCTGCACTTTGCCACCATTGCGTGCTGGCAGCTGGTTCCACGCCTTGCACGCCACCTCACAAGCCTTACACCCAATGCAGACTGAGGTGTCAGTGAAGAAGCCCATCGGTTCCGCCATGGCTCATCTCCCCTAGAGCTGACCAGGGCGGTCAGGGTTGACCGCCCTGGGCCTCCTGCATGCCGTCTACTGTGCCTTCTCCACGTTGACGAGGAGTGCCTTCATCTCGTGGATCTGGACGTTAGGATCCGCTACCCAGGCACCAAGGTCATTCACTACATCCCCGACCGAGATCCCCATGAAGCCCCAGTGCCAAGGCATCCCGATCTGGTGGACTGTCTTCCCCGCCACCGTCAGCGGGCGCAGCCGCGGTGTCACCAGGGCCTTCGCTACGATCGTGCCACGCTTCGACGTGATCCGCACCATGTCTAAGTTCTTAATGCCCTTTTCCGCAGCCAACTCTGGGCTGATCTCTACGAACAGCTCAGGCTGCAGCTCAGCTAGCCACGGCAACCAGCGGCTCATGCCACCAGCCAGGTGATGCTCGGTCAGTCGATACGTCGTGAGCACGATCGGGAACTGCGGATCACCAATGGTGGCCAACTGATTCCGCTCATGCTCATACACCTTGGCAATCGGGTTGTTCTGCCACTTCGGGTAGAGCAGATTGGGGACGGGCGACTCCATCGGCTCATAGTGGGTGGGCAACGGCCCATCTTGCAGTCCGACCGGGACAAAGAGCCAGCCTTTGCCATCGGCGATCATGATGAAGGGGCTCTTGCCGTCGTGGGCATCGAGGCCGGTTGCGCCAGGCTTCGCCGGAGTGTCGGGCGCCTTCGTGGCAGGGAAGTCCGGCACATCATAGCCGACCCACTTTTTCTGCCCCGCATCCCACCAGATCAGCTTCTTACGCTCGGACCATGGGTTCCCATTGGGATCGGCCGAGGCACGGTTGTAGAGAATTCGCCGGTTGGCTGGCCACGCAAAGCCCCACCCAAGGTGCGTCCCTGGCTTGTCGTCTGGATCTGGAGTGTGGTTAGCTGGCAAGAACCTTCCTTCCTCCGGATAAGCCCCGCAGTAGATCCAAGAGGCGCAGGTCGTTGAGCCATCATCCTTCAGTTCGCCAAACCCCTTCAGAAGCTCGCCCGTCTCGGTCTTGAAGCCGTTAACCTCGCGCCAGATCTTCATCACATCTGGCTCACCCTGGATCCGCGTGTTGGTCGGATACGTTCCAGGTGCATAGTCGTAATCCCATGTCAGATTCTTGAACCCTTCGTCGCGCGGTAGGGTCGAGTCAGCATACAGCTTCTTCAGTCGCAAGGCGAGCTGATGTGTAAACCACGCATCCGACCGACAGTCACCCGGCGGGTCAGCTGCTTTCTCGTGGAATTGGATCAGCCGAGCTGTGTTGGTAAAAGTTCCCTCAATCTCAGCGACCTGGGCCGACGGGAAGAGGAAAACCTCGGTCTTGATCTGCTCTGGCTTAAGCTCGCCGCTCTGCACCTCTGGCGACTTGTACCAGAACGCGGCGGTTTCAATCTCAAAGTTGTCCTTCACCACCATCCAGTCCAGGTTCGCCAGTGCGCGACGAATTAGGCTGGCATGGATCGAGGTCGCCGGATTCTGACCGAAGAAGAACGCACCCTTGATCTCCCCAAGCGCCATCGCATGGAAGCTGGCCATGAATGAGTAGTCGCCAGCAATCTTCGGGTGCCAGTCATAGCCGAAGTCGTTCTCTGGTTTCGCCGCATCGCCGTACATCGACTTGAGATAGCTGACCATGAACTTCGGCAAGTTTGCCCAATAACTGGTCGGCCGTGTCTCCGTCAGTATGTAGTCTCGCAACGTGTCATGTTTGCGCCGTGCATCGGGATGTGCCATGTACCCCTGGATCGAGTGGTGCAGCGTTGGAATATCGGTCGAGCCCTGAATTGTGGCATGTCCACGCAGTGCCAGAATGCCACCGCCGGGCCGACCCATGTTGCCAAGCAGGAGTTGCAAAAGCGCAGCAGCGCCGATGTTCTGCACGCCGTAGGTGTGCTGCGTCCAACCCATTGCGTACACGAACGTCATTGTCTTCTCCGGGCCAGAGTTTTCGGCCAGCATCTCGGCAACGCGCAGGAATAGCTCCTTTGGCGTCCCGCAGATCTGCTCCACCATCTCCGGTGTGTAGCGTGAGAAGTGGCGCCGCACAATCTGGAACACCGTCCGCGGATGCTGTAGCGTCGGATCCTTCTCGGCGGGCGGCGGGACCATCTTCTGGATCATCTCGGCAAAGGTCGCCGCCTTCATTGCCTCTTCACGCGCCTTGGCCGCATCCCAAGCTGCCGTCCGCTTGTACTGCCATGTCGCGTTGTCGTACACATACTTCTGGAAAGTCCCCTGAGGTGCCTCTTTGAGTCCGGAGAAGACCCCTTCAAGATCTTCCGTGTCCTGAAAGTCATCCCGAATAATCGTGGCAGCATTGGTGTAGTTGACGACGTAGTCCTTAAAGTACTTCTCATTCTCAATCATGTAACGGATCAGCCCACCCAGGAACGCAATATCAGTTCCCGAACGCAGCGGCACATACAGATCCGCCATGGCTGACGATCGCGTATAGCGCGGATCAATGCTAATCAGCTTCGACCCACGGCGCTTCGCCTCGGCGACATAACGATAGGCCACCGGGTGGTTTTCGGCCATGTTCGAACCCATGATGACAATCAAATCGGCATTGACGAGATCACCGGGGAACGTCGTCGAACCACCGCGCCCAAGCCGAGTCCCCAGACCGGGGACGGTTGAGCTGTGTCATATCCGCGCCTGGTTTTCGATCCGCACAATCCCCAGGCCGCGCATCAGCTTCTGCTGGATGTGGTTCCACTCGTTGTCAATCGTCGCCCCACCCAATGAGAAGATCGCCGTCGTGTGCATCACCCGCTTCCCATTGGGCAGTGTCTCGACGAACGTTTCGTCCCGCGTCTTCTTGACGAGCTCGGCAACGCGGTCCATCGCCCACTCAAGGTCAACAACTTCCCACCGTGTCCCATACGGCTTCCGGTACAACACCTTCGTCAGCCGGTTTGGGTTCACGTGCAGCTGATAGATTGCCGCCCCTTTCGGGCAGAGATTCCCCTTGTTGACCGGACTCTTCGGATTCCCCTCAATGTTCACGATCTGCCCGTTCACGACGTGTACTAGGGTGCCGCAGCCAACTGCACAGTAGGGGCAGACACTGGGATACACCTGTGCATCTTTAATGCGCAGTTGCTGGGCACGCACCTGCTTCGGTTGCAGGTCAACGCCCAACCCCAGTAATGCCCCTGCTGCTGTCCCAGCCGCAGCGCCGCCGACCTTGAGGAACCGTCGACGCGACACCGTAATGGCCATAGCGCTGACCTCCCCACTTTGCTCGCGCGACACGGAACTACCATGGAAGACTTTCTCGGCTGTATTATAGACCTGTGAGTTGACCATGTCAAGACCTGATCGCTATCCTACTCTAAGGTGGTTCGCTGCACCGGAAGGGTGACTGTTATGACGCCGGCGCCCTATCGCCTCCTTTGGTGTGCCCTGCTTGTGCTAGTGACGGCTTGCTCAGCTCCTGCTCCCACGCCGACACCATTTGTAAACCCAGCTGACGAAGTCCGCTACGTTGTGACGCGCTACCTCGACGCAATCTATCATGGTCGAGCTGGTGAGGCCTGGCTGATGCATTCTCGTGCGACCAATGAGGGAGAATCGTTCGATGAGTTCGCCGCTGTCGTCCGCATCGCCAAAGAAATCGGTAGCCGTATCGAGATCCTCCAGGTCGATGAGCCCGACATCCGCGGCGATCAGGCGTCCGTTATCGTGGTCCAACGTCTTGGTCCACGTATTTCGACCTACATGTTCCGTCTTGTCTATGAAGATGGTCACTGGAAGATCCATAATCCCCGTGACCTGGTCCCACAACCGTAATTCCACGTTGTTTCGCTGCGAGTCGGCTCTCACCCAGTAAGTGCTGCTCTGGGCTGCCGATGAGGCTCCCTTGGTGGTGAGACCATCGCGTGTGTTTTTGCACTCTTCCTCTCTGCTACTCCTGTCTTCAGAGACCTAGATACAGCTGGACGCTTGAGCTTGTGCGCAAATCAGCGAAGTGCTCTTCAAGGAAGGCCTCCTTCCTTCCCTGTGCAGCAGGCATAACCTCAATGGGGACGGGCGTCACTGGCACTGTCCAGAAACGCTGACCGCTTTGCCTCCAGCGGGGACGTGAGGTATCCCCTTCGCGCCTGCGCTGTCTCAGACCGCCTCTCGATCGTGCTCAGTCCGCTCGTGGCAGCACACGTCTACCAGACGTCCACGGGGGGAAGGTGGTGGAGCGACGTACAGCTCTTGGGAATCGCACTCACGCGGTGGCAGCGCGTGCAACAGGCTCCGATCCGCTCTGCCGGTGCTTTGTCGGGTGCGTGGAAATCTTCGCGGTGAGACCTCTCCTCGGGCAGTCTAAGATGCTATCACACGATCGGGCGCTTACTTCCTAAAGTGTCCCTGTCTTGCAGGACACCAGGGGCTGCAATTGCATCTCTACTGCTGTTAGGTTCCTCTCGGGCATGCGCCGCGCCACGATGGCTGGAACCGCTGGCGTTCACTTGGTTTATGGCGGAAGTGTGGCCGTGTGTCGGAAGCGCCTGGCACGCCTGTCGCCGGCAAGGAAACTGCGTGTGTGGTTGGTATCCCGCGGATTTCCGCGTTGGGGGCAAGGAAGGTTGCATGCTGCGCTCTGACATACCCAACGGGAGCTGCGGTGGGAGTACTATGATGGGGAGCGCTGGTCACGATGCGAGAACCAAGATCCTGCAGTCTCTGCTTCTCTTGCGCTCCTCTTGAGGTACGCAAAGCAGCCATACTATGGTGTCGCAGAGAGGAGTGGCCCATGCCCAAACATGATGATCATGTTGTTGCCGTCGGTGGTGTTGTTCGTCGCGGTGATGCCATCCTCATGGTACGGCCGTGCTATGGTCCATCCCGCGGCTGTTATCTCTTCCCGGGTGGTCTCCTCGAGCCTGGTGAGACGCTCGATCAGGCAGTCGTGCGCGAGGTCAGCGAGGAGACCGGTATTCAAGCTGTCGTGCGTGGCGTTCTAGGCCTGCGCACCCGTTGCGATGGTCCCCGCACCGACACGTATGTGATGTTTCTCCTGGACTGGGTCGCCGGTGAACCTCAGGCCGACGGCCAGGAGATTGACGACGCGCGCTTCTTCTCGCTCGCGCAGCTCCGTGACCCTGCGACACCCGTCACGGCACTCTCGCGCTACGTCGCGCAGCGGGTGCTTGAGGGGCGCTGTGTCCTCCAGCTCTTCGCGAGTGACTTCGACTACACTGCAGCGGGGCGCGATCCGCTGACCTGGCGATTGTTTTGTTAAGCAATGCTGGCTCTGTCCCTGCTGGAACGCTTGCTACATGGCCACGCGAAGACGTGTGGACCAATGCCCAGCGAGCTGATCTATCTCCTCGCCCACTCACACAGAGGTTGCAGTATGACGTTTTGCCGAGGGACGGAACAGCATTACCCAGCATCGGCACCAAGGAAGGGTACAGGCTCCTGTGACCTGGTCATTCGCGTTCGTTGGCCGTTGCCCAGGCGCGAAGCTCTTCCACCTGCTCGCGCACGTGAGCTGTCCGGCGGCGCAGCAGTTTGCCCACTGTCCACCGCTCGCCCTCGCGTTCCACGGTTTGGTTCCCCCAGACAGCCCACCAAGCACGGACGACCGAAACGAATACCTGTGCTCCAGACCGAAGTGCTGAGAGTGCGTCTTCCGGAAGCGTCAGCGCACCAGCGTCGGGCGCCAGCCGCGCCGCGTACCAGCGGTCCAACTCGGCCACGCGCCGGAGGATGTCAAGTGGTGTCCAGCCAGCTGCACGTCGCTCAGCTGGAAGGGTTTCCCAACGGCGAGTCTGATGTGCCAGTACGATCAATTCGTTGATTATCGCTTCACCAACCTCGAGCGCGTGGTCCAGTTCCTGGGCAGTGATGACACGCTGGTCAACCTCAAAGAGTGGTCCTCGGCCGTCGGAGGATGCCTCTGCGATCTCGACCAGGATAACCGCATCTGTCATCCAGCGGGGGACACTTAGCCCCTTCTCGTGAAGCCAGGTCCGATGTGCCTCAATGATCTTGGGCGCCTGCGTGACGAGCTCCTCACGTGAGCCACCGGTGACCTGACACCCTGGAAGCTCGACGATGAAACCACGCCAGGTTGGTCCCCACCGTTCAGCGACCAGTCTCCAGCGCACAGGAGTCACGGTGATGTTCCTCTTCCTGCGAGTAGATGACCTGATGGCCACACTATCGATTACCTCATCTCGAACATTCGCCACGCTCCGTTCGAGATGGTCCCCACTCTGTTACTTGGGACAATGGCGTTGCAGGGGACAGCGACACCTCACCCCTTTGTTAAACCTATAACGTGCGGTACGCGAATCTGTTACGCAGTGATAGAAAGAGATGCCACGCGGAGAATTGTTTTCTCACCGCGTTTCCTACCAGCTGCCCGAAGTAGACGATCATTATGGCATGAGAGATGACCAGAAGAGTGAAGTTCTGCAAGGTTTTCGGGTGAAGACTAACTTCTTGCTGAACTCGTCCCGTCAGAGTTCAGCGAGCCAGGCCATGTGTTCCTCAGGTGTGATCCTCATGTGTTGCATGCTTGCTGCGAACCATAGTCGGACAGGATTCGGCTCAATGCTGGCGACGCGGTGGGGAGATTGTGGGACAGCTTGAGTCGTGTGCTCCCTCAGGAACATCGTACCAGCCTCTGTGCAGCGACACTCTCGAGTGCTGCGTGGTGAGTTTTTCAGGGGTTATTGCTATTCGTTACCCGCACCCGCCAGGGCGTGCTTGAGACGTTCCAAGACACGCTGCGGTGAGTGGGCTGCCTGCCGGTTCGCTGCGGCCACTGCCACAAGGAGCTCTGCCCGCACGATTGGAATCTCGCGCGAGGCCTCAATCCCTATTTTTACTCGTTCTCCCTCGACGGCAAGGACAATGATCCGGATTTCCTCTCCAATGAGCAGTGCTTCGCCTGGGCGACGGGTCAAGACGAGCACGGGTGCGCCCCTTTCACCGTGTCAGAATCGGATGACGTGTCCCCCAGCCAGACTCGATGAGGACCACTTGGGTGCCACAACCCCGTTCGAAGTCAAGAACGAGTGGACCGAGCAGGTTCGCCGTTACCGATCCATCCTCGTGCACGCTAAGCGTCGCCCACAACTCTACCCGCTCGCGTTGCCCCAATCCAAGCGCAACGAGCGCCGCGCGGTCAGATGCAGCCAGCTGCTCCAGGAAGTCCGGGACGAGCTCCCGAACTGGCGCGAGCACAAACTCGATTCCTGGTTCGTCGAGGGAACGGAGCAGGAGAAGTCCCGGCAGGTCCTCAAGGACTTCGACAAGGAAATGGCGCCATTCTGGGCAGCCCACAAGCCCGTTGGGAAAGATGACCGTGCTGTGGACCGTTGTGAGATCGCTCACCGTCTGGGGTTCGCTGAAGTGTGGTTTCATCGTCTGCTCCTTTACCGGAGGTAATCAAGTAGTGTTGGTTGGATGGCGCGAGCTCCTGCCTGCAATGCCGCTCGGTATGTCAGCTCTTCCTTGGAGAAACGTGTGACAGCCTCAGCCATGTCGGTATCGCCGGCCTCGCTCAATAATCGCAAGGTACTCGTGTGAGCGTCGAGCAGGCGTTCTCGCTGCGCCTCCAGCCGATTGACACGGGCACCAACCGAGGCTTGCGCCGCCAAAAGCTGTGTGTGAGCCGCATCGATCGCGGAGAGCGTTGCACGAATTGCAGCCGAATCGTTTGCTGCAACCGCGTCCCGTGCCTGCTTGACTGCCTGAAGCACTGGCAAAATTGCGGTGTCACCGGTCACGCTAATCTCGATCATGACTCCTCGATCGATCAGCCGCGTGAGCGGAGCATTGTTCCCTTGATACGTGGGAGGATCGGTCGAGAGATCAAACGGCTCGATCTGCGTCAGCGTGCCGGCAAAGAGGTATCGGCCGGCGTATGCCGAGTTCCCCGTCGTGGCAATCTGCTCCTGCAGCGCGGTCAACTCTTGCCAGATTGCTTGGCGGTCATCGGCGGAAAGGGAGTCGTTGGCAGCCTGTACGACGAGCTCGCGTGCCCGTTGCAGCGATTGCCCTACCGTTGTTAATGCTTGATCAGTCAGGTCGAGCCACGTCTTTGCCTGCTCGACGTTCGCTCGATACTGCTCAATCTCCTGGGCAGCTGAGCTCAAGCGAAGCACCGTCGCTGTCCCCACGGGGTCATCGGATGGCCGGGCGATGCGGCGTGCTGATGTGATCTGCTGGTACACTCGCTCCATCCGCGTCAAATTTCCTGCCACATTCTTAAGCAGCGTGTCGACCAGCATCCCGTGCGTCACCCGCATGGTTGTGCCCCCTTCTCGCGCTGCCACAGCAGCGCTGTCGTCACCGTCCGACTAGCCCCATCCCGTTCACGATGCGGTCGAGCATCTCATCTACCACAGTGATGGCCCGAGCTGCTGCACTGTACGCCTGCTGGAACTTGATCAGGTTCGCCATCTCCTCGTCTAGGGAGACCGACATGATTTCTTGCCGCTGCCGGTCGATGGCCTGGACGAGGGACCGTTGGTTATCGCGTGTCACTTGGGCAGTCTGAGAGGCGCCGCCAACCTCGGCAACCAGCGTGTTGTAGAAGTCGTTGATCGTTGCCGTATTGCCGTTCAACACGAGTTTGGAGCGGAGCTCAGCAATCGCGCGGGCGACGGTATTGTTCCCTGGCTCGGCAGCGGCGTCGGCTGCCGCGATAAGTTGGGGGTTCGCGGCGATCGTCGATGCGACCTCGAGGTCGCCGCTCGCTGTTACCACGAAGAACGGGCGCCCTGGCGGTGGTCCAGGTGGATCGGTCAGGCCGTAGCCGGTGGTATGTAACGCGTTCACCTCATTTGCTAGTGCGTCGCGGATAGCCTCTAGTTTTTGCACAAGTCCCGGTAGGACGACGTTGTGCGTGTCCAACAGGGCCTGGAGCGAACCGCGTTCGAGTGCCACGGGGCTGTTCGTTCCTTGCCATCGAATGCTGGCCGTCCCTCCGGAAACCTGGACGGCAAGCGCGAACCATTGATCCTGATCCACCAGGGGATAACCACCCAGATAGAGGTTGATTGCGCCGTTAGGGAGTGTTCGGATCGTCACACCGGTGAAACTTGCGAGCTTGTCTAGGAGGAGGTCCCGTTGGTCCATGAGATCGTTCGGGGTCTGGCCGGTAGCAAGGGCCGCAACGATCTGCTGGTTAAGCGCTGCCAATCGTTGTGCAATGCTGTTCACCTCGCTCACGTGGAGTGAGAGCTTTGTCGCTACGTCGGCTTGGAGCTCGCCAAGTTGTCGCCGCATCCGGTTCAGGTTCGTTGCAAGCGTCGTGGCATCCTGCACCAGTGCGGCACGTGCTGCCAAGTCTTCCGGCTGGTTCCCTACCGCCTGCCAAGCCCGCCAGAAGCGGTCAAGGAGCGTCCCAAACCCTGCCTCCGTCGGTTCATTAAAGACTGCTTCGATCTGTGTGTACGCATCGACCTGGGCCGAAGCCTCGCCGAGCGCCTGCGACTGCACCCGATACTGGAGATCGAAGACTGATTCCCGGACCCGGGTGATGCTCGCTACCAGCACCCCGGTACCTACCTGCCCAGCGAGTCCCGAACGATTGAAGGCGGGAACGGTGTACGGCGTGCTTGGTACCAGCTGCACACGCTGCCGAGCGAACCCGGGAGTGTTCGCGTTCGCGATGTTGTGATTGGCCGTATCGACAGCTCGTTGTTGAGCCATCAACCCACGGAACGCTGTCTCCAGAGCTCGGAACACCATAGCCGATCTGCCTTCCGCTCACTCTGAGGAGGATCTTCGGCAACTTTGACTTCGCGCAACAGTCCTAGATCCGCAGGTCCGACAGTCCTTGGCGATCCCACACGAGCGTGTCAAGCGTTCTCTCTCTGCTGGGCCAGCTCCTCGGTTCCTGGTAGGACGCACCACCTCGGCCGGGCCGGTATCCCTGACCGCGAGCTTGCACCCTTCTCGCATCAACCAGGAACTGGTCGGTCGTTGCAAAGAGGATCTGCACGAGCAGGGCAGCGCGCTCACGAAGCGTTACAATCGCTGCGAGTTGCGCCGGATCAGCGGCCGTCGGTGTGAGTGCTGCCGCACGCTCCTCGAGCAGTCGCGCGAGCGCCGTAATCTCTTCTGCATTGCCACCCGTTAGCGCCTCGACCAGCGCAGCCAAAAGCTCCCCCACCGCGGCAAGTTCGTCACTTGCGCCGCGCCCGTGCGCTGCTTTCCTCATGCTGTCCCCCAGTGGCTACTCGCTCTCCAGTCTCGGCCGGAGCTCGGCAACGATACGGTCTACAACCGCCTCCAACGGTGCCTGGTAGCGCCCGGTCTCGAGGAGCTTGCGGATCGCTGCTACCCGCTCTTCCCGTACATCCGGTGCCTGACGAACGATCTCAATCGCCCGCTGGACTTCCTGCAGCTCCGGTGTGAGCTCCGCAGCCTGTGAGGGGCGATCCGGTCGGCTTCCCGGTGTCACCGGCTGGCGCGCCGGTTGCTGCTCAGGCGATTCAACCCGCTGGATCGAGGGATCATGCCTGACGTGCCCGACCTGGTTAACCATAACCCTTCCCCATCCTGCCGGTACGCGGTATGCGATACCGCTCTCCTCAGTCTTATCGGCAAGGTGTGGCGCCTTCTAAAGAGTATCTCCTACAGTTGTCGCTCGTCACTGCCGGAGTCGGGTCGCGATTTCGACCAGTTCGTCCAGCGTTTGGAGTGCCCGTAAGTTCGCGGTATAGGCGCGTTGTGCCATGATTACCTGGGTCATCTGATCAACCAGATCAACGTTGGAGTGCTCACGCACGCCGTTCATCACCAGTGGCCAGTTCGCTTCACCCGCTCCAGCTACCTCAGGTTGTCCAGCCGCGTCGGTTGCTAGCCACCGCCCCTGACCAGCCGCGAGTAAGCCTTGTGGATTAGGGAATCGGACGACTTCGAGTCGCCCCACTGCCCGTGTGTCGCCTGATCCCGCTGCCCGTACGAACACCGTTCCATCTGGAGCGATCTGATCCAGCTGCGTCCCGGCGGGAACAACCAGGGGTGGCAGCAGAATGCTCCCGTCCTCGAAGACCAATCGGCCTTCGCCATCCAGGTTGAGGTGCCCACTTCGTCGGTAGGCGACCGTTCCATCCGGGAGTCGTACCGGCAGAAACGTGTCTGGCTGAGCAAGCGCAAGATCGTACGGATCCCCTGTGACTTCAATCGGCCCAAGAGTGAACTGACGAGTGGTGCCGACGAGCTCCACGCCGGTCCCCACACTGACTGGTCCGAGCACAGCTGCTCCTGCTCGTGCCACAAGATACTCCTGCGGCGGGATCGCAACGAATTCGGCTCGCACAGCCTTGAAGCCGTCCGTCTCCAAGTTGGCCAGATTATGCGCGATGGTGTCTAAACGGATCTGCTGGGCACGTGCGCCGCTGACCGCTGGAAAGTAGAGCGCTTCCATGGCTCACTTCCTCACCCTTGTATCACTCGGCCAACTGAGTTCACTGCCAGCCGTAACGTCTCATCGGCGAGTTGAAGTGTGCGGGCGGCCAGCTGGTAGCTCCGTGTTGCCGCCAGCATGTCTGTCAGCGTCTTGGTAAGGTCAACGTTCGAGGCCTCGATAAATCCCTGGCTCACGCCAGCTGTCTGGGATGGGGTTCCGGCTGCCTCGGTGCGCAGGCGGTTTCCGGTAGCACGCTCGAACGGGGTGTTTGGCGGAAACTCCACCAGGAGCAAGCGCCCGATCACTTGGTCCCCGACTAGGAGTGTGCCATCGGGTTCTACCCAGATTGGCGCCGGAGGCAGTTGCAGTGGTCCTTGCTCGCCAAGGACCGGATACCCATCGGCCGTGACCAGACGCCGTTGGGCATCGAGCTGGAAGCGCCCGTCCCGCGTGTACTGAACACCGTCAGGTGTCTGGATCGCAAAAAAGGCGGTACCAGCGATCGCTAAGTCTAGCGGCCGCCCTGTTTCAACCAGCGCACCCTGCCCGGTGTCGATCCGCGGCTGATCCCAGCGAACTGCGGTAGAGAGTGCTCCAACCGGATTCGCCTGTCCGTGCCCAAGCCGAACGAGAAAGAGTTGCTGGAAGTCGCGAATGCTGCTCTCGTCCTGCTTGTAGCCCGGTGTATCAATATTGGCGAGGTTCGTGCTGAGTGTGAGCTGCCGAGCAAACTGTGCCATCATCCCAGCAGCTGCTTGGTAGATGGTACGAATCATCTTGCACTCCTCACCACTGATCGTCTTCGCCAGGGACGACGAAGGCTGAATGCCACCAGCCAACCGGCATTCACCAAAATGAGTCCCCACATAGTCTCTACAGCTCGCCCGTTCCCAGTCTGGGGGAGTCTCGGTGGTAAGAGTTCCATCTCAACTGGTGTCCCTGGGAGCGCGCCGATGAGGACGCGACGTGCATCGGGAGCCGGATCAGGATCCGGCTCTGGTTCAACAGTCACCAGCACGGTGTCCCAACCAGAGTCTGGAATCGGCTCGGGTAGCAGCAGATCCACATGCGTCACCGGTAGTTGCTTGGCGTCGAACTTCCCGAGCAGGTATGCCTCCCCAGTGCTCGACCGCACCAGCCACAGAGCATAGCGATCCTTCCCGTCAAGGACGGGAAGATCGACGAAGTCGGCGCGTACGTCTCCCTCACTGAAGGTGATCAGTGCTACCCCAGTTGCCTGTGGTGGGCCCCATGTACTGACTATCGGCACATGCGAGAGGATCACCCGAACCGGGAATGCTTCGGCGCGGCTCCGTTCCGCCAACCACAGCCAGACCACAGTAGCAAGCGTGATCCCGATGGCGAGCAGGTGCCAAGCTGTCAAAGTCGGCTCGCTCATCGGCCCGAGTCGTCCTTGGGGGCGCTGGCCTGTCTCGCTGGCCATGCTGTTTTCGTCTACCCAGCGCACAGCTCACGCCTCCCAGCTCGTCCAGGTTCTATCCCCGGTAAAACCAAAGCGACGGCCGGTCTCCTCACTTCCCCCATCAGCGTCAATCGCGCGAGCGCGTGGAAGATCCAGTGGTGGCCGTAGTGTCTCCTCGAGGACCGTTCGGTCGGCCGCCTTGAGAAGGGCGACTAGCTCGGCCACTGCTGTGCTGGCATCGTGCAGATGCTCGTCGCTTGTCTCCGCGTCATCCTGGTCGTCGATGCTCTCCAGCCTGCTGGCAAGTTCGGTGACTGCTTGTTCGAGCATGCGCTGACGATGCCATAGTGTGGCGGAACTCCAGGCTGCAAGCGAGGCGATCACCAGGAGACCAACCAGCGCTAACACCTGCATCTCAGCCAATCCAAATTCCATCTCATGCCTCCTCACTCAGAGGTCGTACTGATGAATGCCGCGCTCGCGCAGGAGTGCTCGCAGCTGGAGCCGCACGCGGTTGAGGATCTGACTCACGCGTGATTCGGAAATGCGTAGCACTTGACTGATCTCTCGCATTGTCAGTTCCTCGTAGTAGTAGAGTGAGACGATTAACCGGTCACGTGGACTGAGGGTCGCCAGCGCCGCCGCGATTCGACCCTTGATATCTTCTTCGGCCGCCACGTCAGCCGGCTCCAGTGCATCCGGGTCGGCCAGTTGCTCTTCTAACGAGAGCTCGTCAGGGCTATCGGTCGTCTGGAGTGGCAGGAAGATACAGGCGGCATCGCTCACCGCCTGCTGGAGCTCGTCGACACTCATCCCCAGATGGTCGGCAAGTTCTTGCTCACTTGGCATGCGCCCGTGTTCGGCGAAAAGTTCCCGCGTTGCCTGCTCGATTTGCCGAGCACGGCTCCTGGCACTGCGCGGCACGATGTCGAGTGTCCGCAGTGCGTCCAGGATGGCACCGCGGATTCGCATCACGGCGTAGCTCTCGAATTTCACCCCTCGGGAGTCGTCGAACCGCTCCAGCGCCTCGAGAAGACCGATGGTGCCGTACCCAATCAAATCGTCTCGTTCAACGCTCGGTGGGAGCGACAGCCGCATCCGATCGACCACATATTTCACCAGAGGGGCGTACCGCTCGATCAGTTGTGTGCGTTCATCCGGTGGCTGCTCAACCCGGCGGAGTCGCTCTCGCAGCTTCCCTTCCTGGCGCGCTGGAACTGCCATGGGTCGTACCCTTCATGCTCTTTCCACAACTCAGCTCGGGCGTTGCTCGCCTGGATGGTCGTCTCTCGGCTCATAGATCGCTGCTGGTTCCTCATCCGGAACCTGGCGGTTAAGGAGGAGCTCAATAACTAGCCCCGCCGTGAGCAAAAGCACGAATGCTGCTGTGCTGCTCATCGAAATCCACGTGAGTGACTGACTCCGGCCGAGCCCGGTGAGATACACCGTGAGAAATCCGGCCAGACTAATGAGCAGTATCAGTGGTCGAATCGTGATCTTCCTGGACTGCTTCGCATCCTGCATCGCCGGAGTCCTTCACGCTCGGAGTGTCCACCCACCCTGCATAGCTGACAGTACCTTGCTTTTCTCGCCTACTCCTAGGGCCACGCGACCTAAAGATCGAAGTGCCAGTCTCCTAGGAGCGGGGGTGCTCCAGTCCTAGACGGAGACGGCCCGCCCCAATCGCTGTTCGAGCCGTTCTAGTGTCCAGGCCGCAAGTTCCGCGAGAGCTGGGGTGGATGCGTTCACGAAATCGTCAGGGATACGAGGGCCGGTGGTCAGTGCAATGACTGGTCGTCCCAGCCGTTCGGCTAATCCCAACGCCATACCTGGTCGCCGCGTTTCGTCCAGCTTGGTCAAAACCAGTGCGCGCGGTCGGAGCGGTGCGTAGCGGCGGGCGGCCTCCAGTGTTTCTTCGAGATCCCCACCGACTGGGAGTGTGAGGCTCACCACGACCTGACTTTGGGCCAGTGCACTCTCCAATGCGGCAATCGCTCGTGGGTCGTAGGGATTTGTGCCAGCGCTGTCTATTACCACCAGTGAAGCGGTCATCGTGCGCAGTGCTCGCTGGAGTTCAACACTGTTGGCTGCCCGGGTGAATGGCACGCCCAGCCCCTGAGCGAGCGTCTCGCTCCGTCGGTCATGTCCCTCATCACCACCCAGGCTAATCACGTGGGAGGGAAAGCCGTCTGCCTGTGCAACCCCGGCAAGTTTCAAGGCCGTCGAGGTCTTGCCCACGCCTGTTGGCCCAACCAGTGCCAGAACAAGCCGCCCACCAAGCGGCAGCCACGGCACAACAGAAATGTATGCAGCAATTCGGCTCGCGAGCGCGCGGCGGAGGCCCTGTGGGTGGGTGCGCTGCGTGCGGTAGACACGCACGAGCTCCGCAGCGAAGCGCGTGCTGAGCCCAAGGGCATTAAGCCCAAGCAGCAACGCGTCACCGCTGCCTCGTGCAGTAGGCATTCGTGCTTCGTCCGCAGCTGTGGTCGGGGTATTCGGGCTCGCCGGAGCAGCGACGAGCTCCACGATACTCTCAGTGCTGAGCAGCTGCCGCGAACCAAGGTGGCGGACGTCCAAGATCACCGCGTCAGGCCCAAGCTCCATCTTTGCCAGGAGCATTGCGGCTTGGATGGATTCGGCCCGGTACGTGCGTGGCTCCAGCATGGCTTACCCCCTCACAGTTCCGAGGACCTGAATGCGAACGGTAGGAGCGACTTCCTGGAAGGCTAGGACTGTCAAATTTGGCAGTGAGCGCCGCAGTGTGCGGCTTAGTGCCGCTCGCAGACTCGCTGGTACGAGGAGCACCGGCTGGTAACCGAGCGCGGCGATCCGTTCCATCTCCTGGGCCACCGCAGCCAGGAGTGCTTGCAGGCGCTCCGGTGCCAGTGCCAGCTGCGGGCCCTCTTCGCTCTGATGGATCGCCTCGCTCAGCTGCCCGGTGAGTTCCGGGTGAAGGACAATGACACCTAATGTTCCATCAGGAGTAACGTACTGGTGGGTTAGTGCTGCCGCCAGCGCGTGTCGTACCTGCTCCGCCAGCACGTACACGTTCCGGGTGGTTCGCGCATGATTGCCAAGGACTTCCAAAATGGTTACTAAATCCCGGATCGGTACTTGCTCGGCCAGCAAAAGCTGTAACACCTGGTGGACCTCGCTGAGTGACAACAGGTGCGGAACCAGTTCGTCCACAACTGCTGGGTGCTCACGTCGCACCGTATCCAGCAGCCGTTGGACATCCTGTCGTCGGAGCAGCGCGGCTGCGTTCTGCCGGACGACCTCGCTCAGGTGCGTTGTGATAACCGAGGCTGCATCAACGACCGCATAGCCGTGTGCCTCCGCCGCTGCTCGTTGTCCTTCTGGAATCCACACTGCTGGTAGCCCGAATGCTGGCTCGCGCGCCACAATACCATCCAGCTGCGGCGCCTCGCCGGTTGTCGTCATTGCCATCAGTCGATCAGGATAGACCTCACCTTCACCAGCCTTGATACCCCGTACAAGGATCCGATACTCGTTCGGTCGCAGTGCCAGGTTGTCGCGAATCCGCACCGTCGGCATCACAAACCCGAGCTCTTGGGCGATCTGTTTGCGGAGAAGCGTAATTCGCCGGAGGAGCTGGCCGCCGGTCGCCTGATCAACCAGCGGGATGAGGCCATATCCGATCTCCAGCTCGAGCGGGTCAACCGGTGTCACCTCCGGCAGTGTCTCCTCGGTGTCAGCAGTTGGCCGTACCGGTTCGGTCGCTGGTGGCGGAGGACGGCGCAGCATCAGGGCAACACCCAATAGGCCCACCGCACCTAGGAAGAACGGTGGCGCCGGTAGCCCCGGTGCGAGCCCAAGGATCGCGAGCAGAACACCGGCGATCACTAACGCCCGTGGTGCGCTGAAGATCTGCCGCGCTACATCCAGGCCTAGATTGGCGTCCGAGGCACTCCGTGTCACGATAATTCCGGTGGCTGTTGAGATCAGTAATGCGGGAATCTGGGTGACCAGCCCGTCACCGACGGTGAGGAGTGCGTAGGTTCGCAATGCTTCGCCGAGCGGCATGCCGCGTTGCAATGCCCCAATCGCGATACCGCCGAGGATGTTGATTAGGATGATCACGATGCCTGCGATGGCGTCTCCCTTGACAAATTTGCTTGCCCCATCCATCGCGCCGTAGAAGTCGGCCTCGCGCGCGATTTCCTGTCGCCGGCGTCGCGCTTCCTCCTCACCGATCAGTCCGGCGTTTAAGTCCGCATCAATTGCCATCTGTTTCCCCGGCATCGCGTCCAGAGTAAAACGAGCTGCCACCTCCGCAACGCGGCCCGCTCCATTGGTGATCACCACGAACTGGATAACGACGAGGATGACGAACACTACGATACCCACCACATAGTTGCCACCGACGACGAACCGGCCGAAGGCGTTAATCACTTCCCCGGCGTTCCCCTGCAACAGAATCAAGCGCGTCGACGTGACGTTGAGCGCTAAGCGGAAAAGCGTCGCTAACAACAGTACTGTAGGGAAAGCCGAAAACTGCAGCGGCTCCTGGATGTAGAGCGAGACGAGCAGAATTGTCAGTGCAAGGGCGATATTGGTGGTAATTAAAAGATCGAGGACGTGTGCTGGGACCGGTAAGATCATCAATGTGACAATCGCAACAACCCCGGCGGCCAACGCGACGTCACTATAGCGAACGAGCCGTTGCAGCCCGCTCATTGGCTCAGCATGTTTCGTGCCCGATGCTGGCGTACTGACCATCGGTTGCCCCTCTCAGAGGTCCATCCATGGTTCGGTGGTTGGCCCGCCGCCACCAAGCGGGAGACGTGCCCGTCGCAGTTGGTAGACATAGGCAATGATGTCGGCGACTGCCTCATAGAGCGTCACCGGGATCTCTTGTCCGACGTCGACAGTCCGGTAGAGGGCCTGGGCCAGCGGCTGGTTTTGCAGTACCGGAATCGCATGCTGCCGCGCGATTGCCATGATCCGCTCGGCGACCGCTCCTGCACCCTTTGCCACCACCACCGGGGCACGCATCGTCCCTGGTTCATACCGGAGGGCCACTGCCAAGTGGGTGGGGTTGGTCACGACGACGGTGGCGGTCGGCACTTGTGCCATCATGCGCCGCAGTGCGTACTGGCGTTGTAAGCGTCGGATGCGCGCTTTGATCTCTGGGTCGCCTTCTGTCTGCCGTAGCTCCTCTTTCAGCTCATGACGTGTCATCCGTAGCCGTTGCTCCAAATCCCAGCGCTGGTAGCTGTAGTCCAACACCGCGAGTGCCAGATACGCCGCCCCGATACGCATGGTTAGATCGCGAATGCTCTGCCCTAAGGCCCGAGCGATGACCAACGGCTCGGCACCCGTCAGATCCGCGTATCGGGGAAGATCTCGCCGAATCAGCGGGTAGGTAACGGCCAAGACAATGGCGATTTTTACAAGCGCCTTGGCTGTCTCAAAGAGACCACGTCGTGAGAAGAGGCGTTGGAAGCCAGCGATCGGGTCAATGCGCCGGAGATCTGGCTGTAGGACTGCTGGTGCAAACACCACACCAGCCTGGAGCAGAGTGCTGGCCACGCCGACCAGAAGGAACAGGCCGAGGACCGGCAGTGTGAGCTGGAAGAACGTTGTCCCACTCACCCAGGCAAGTTCCAAGACAAGCGCAGGTGTCAGGTCAAGTGGCAGTGGTTCGCGGAACGCACGTTCCAGATAGCCCCAGAGTTCTGTTGCGGCCGAACTCGCGTACCACGGCAAGAAGAAGGCGCCCACCAGCAGGGTGAGTGCTGAGGTGAGGTCGGCACTCCGCGGTACTTGGCCACGCTTGCGAGCCTCCTCGCGTCGCCGTGGTGTTGCTCGTTCCGTCCGCTCGCTCGCCATCTCTTACCTCGCTGCCACAATGACCTGCGTCACAGCACCCAGAATCCCGTCCGTTGTTGCTTGTGCCAGGAGCTGCAGCAGGAAGGGAATCGAAAGAAGGAGAATAAGGAAACCGAGTAGGATTTTGGCCGGGAGCCCAACAAAGAAGACGCTCATTTGCGGCACCATCCGATTGAGGAGGCCAAGCCCGATATCCGCAACCAGAAGCGATCCCGCAACTGGTAGACCAATGCGGAGCGCATCACTGAACATCACTCCAGTGAGGCTGATGACTGCGGCTGGTGTCGCCTGAGCGGGGAGCGCGCTCCCTGGCGGAAGCAGCACGAAGCTTCGCGCCAGGGCACCAAGAAGCAGGTGATGACCGTTTGCACCGAAGAAGACGAGTGCAGCCAGCATGAGGTACAAAGAGTTCAATGCTGTGCCGTGTATCCCGAGTGCCGGATGGAAGGTGGCAGCAAGGCCAAAACCCAGCTGATACCCGATTAATGAGGCAGCCATCTCGATCGCTGCGAAGACGGCCGCGACAGCTAGTCCCAATGCCAGTCCCGTCACAAGTTCCCGGGCAAGCGCCACCGCAAAAATGGTCGGCTGGCTAAGTACCGGTGTTTCGACGCGCACAAATGGCGTAAGCACGAGCGCGAGGGCGACGGCCAGAGCTACCCGTGCTGGCAGTGGCACTGCGCTTCCGCTGAATCCTGGCAGCAGCGAGAGGACTAAACCAATCCGCGTCACTACCAGAACAAACAACGCGATCGAGCTGGGAATGAGCGGTGTCGAGACCTCCATTGCCGTCCCTCACCGTCGCAAAACCGGGAGCAATAGGAAGAGTTCCGTTGCCAGTGCTGCCAGCTGCCGTCCCATCCAGGAACCCGCGAAGAGGAGAATAAGGAACGTGATGACGATCTTCGGGATAAAGACGAGCGTCTGCTCGTTTACCTGGGTGACCGCTTGGAGAACACTGACCAGCAGACCAACCACAAGAATCGTCACCAGGATCGGTGCCGAGACGAGCAGGGTCGTTGTAATCGCTGCGCGGGCGAGTTCGAGGAGGAATGTCTCGTTCATTCCGACCTCCTATCCAGCACCGAAACTCACCACCAGTGATCGCACCAGAAGATCCCAACCATCGACCATGACAAAGAGCAGGAGCTTAAAGGGGAGCGAGATGACGACTGGTGGCACCATAATCATTCCCATCGCCATAAGGGTGCTGGAGACAATGAGATCAATGACTAAGAAGGGGATGAACAGCACGAATCCCATTGTGAAAGCGGTCTTCAGCTCGCTGAGAACGAATGCTGGCACGAGTACCCAGGTTGGGACTTCGTCAGGGTTACGCGGGCGCGGCAGGTTGCCGAGATTCATAAACAGGGCGATGTCGCGCTCCCGTGTCTGGCGGAACATGAAGTCGCGCAGTGGCTTCAAGCCACGCTCCAGGGCTGTCCGCTGGTCAATCTCCCCTTGGAGATAGGGTTGGAGTGCTTCCCGGTTGATGGCCTGCCAGGTGGGGGCCATGACGAAGATAGTCAGGAAAAGTGAGAGGCCAATGAGCACTTGATTCGGCGGCAGCTGGGGAACGCCAATGGCTGTGCGTACGAAGGAGAGGACGATCACGATCCGGGTAAACGAGGTCATCACCACAAGGATCGTCGGAAGCAGGCTGACCAAGGTCAACAAGAAGACAAGCTCCAACCCAGCCGCGACTGGACTGCTGCTCCCGTTCGTCCCACCGCTTTGTACCTGGATCTGGGTGGAACCCATGCTGGCGCTCATCGCGCAGGCGCTGCTGGCAAGTCCGCCAAGCGTCGCGCCAAGCGGGAGGATCCAGCGGTGGTGCCCGTACTTCCTACTGTCGGCCGTCCGCGTCTCCACCATGGCTCGCTCCACTCGTGGCACGTTCGACCGCTTTGCATCCGCACCCTACCGGCACCACGTGCCGCGGTGCATCGCGAGTCTGTCAGGATTTCTGACGGGACGCTCGTCTCGGGCGCATAGGGTGAAGGAGCCACTGTCCGGACGGCACGAACGACCTCACCCACTAGGACCTTTTGGTAGGGGTCCCGACGCGTGATTGTGGTCGAAATTCACGATGTGGCGGTCGAGTGCTGCACCGCCGTGCAGGAGCAACGGATGATCGCGGTAACACGACTCGATGGGACACGGGTTGTTGTCAATGCTGAACTGATCGAGACGATTGAAGCGGTGCCGGAGACGGTTATCGTCCTCGTTACCCGCCGGCGCATCATGGTCCGTGAGCCGGTCGATGAAGTGGTGGAGCGTGTTCTGGCTTACCGTCGCGGACTGGTCATGCCGGTCGATGCGGTCCGGTGTGCGTTGCCGGACCGTAATACGCACGAGTAAACGTCGGGAGGGGGCCTACTATGGATCTTGCCACCGTTCTCGGGATCGTTCTCGGGTTCGGCGCGTTGATTGTCGCTTTCGTGCTCGAGGGTGGCCACCTCTCGTCCTTGATCGGTATCACTGCCTACATGATTATTTTCGGCGGTACATTTGGCGCAACGATGACAAGCTACAGCCTGAAAGATATGCTTGGGCTGCCGAAATTAATCATGAAGGCGATCAAAACCCCGCCAGATCGTCGGGCCATCCTGGTGGAGGAAATCGTCAAGCTGGCTGAGATCGCACGACGCGATGGACTGCTCGCCCTGGAGAACCATCCGATCGAAGACCCCTTTCTTAAGAAGGGTGTCATGCTGGTTGTCGATGGAACCGACGCGGAGCTCACCGAGCAGATTCTCCATGCCGACGTTGAGGCGATGGAACAGCGACATGCGCGCGGTTACGGTATCTTCCAGACCATGGGTGGGTTCGCCCCCACCATGGGCATCATCGGTACGGTGATGGGGCTTGTCCACGTCTTGAGTTCGCTCAAAGATCCCGAGTCCCTGGGTCCAGCAATCGCTGTTGCATTCCTTGCCACACTCTACGGCGTGGCGACAGCCAATCTGTTGTGGCTCCCACTGCATAACAAGCTTAAGCTCCGCAGCAAAGAGGAAGTTGCCGAAAAGCAGCTGATCATCGAGGGGGTGCTCGGGATTCAAGCCGGCGAGAACCCGCGCATGCTCCGCGAAAAGCTCCTGGTGCATCTGCCACCGCAGGCACGTGCTTCCGAGCCGAAAGCCGCTCCGGTCGGTGCTCGAGCCATGGCTCCAGGAGGGGAGTAAGCTACCGTGCGGCGTCGCTCTCGCCATCACGAAGGCGAGCACGAGAATCTGGAGCGGTGGCTCATCACCTACGCTGATCTCATCACCCTGCTCCTGATCTTTTTCGTCGTCATGTACTCGATCTCTCAGGCTGACCTCGCCAAGTTTCGTCAAGTGGCGGCTTCACTCCGTGCTGCCTTTAACCTCGACGTACTCCCGGCCCCCCCTCCTGGCCAGTCGGCCGTGACACCACTTGAGCAAGATCCGCGCTTCAATGCCTACCTTAGTGTCCGTGCTCAAGTTGCTTCCCTCTTCACACGGCTCGGGCTAGACCAACAGGGCGTCGAGGTGGAATTGACCAGTGAAGGAATCGTCATTCATCTTTCCGACGCGGTCCTCTTTCCGCCCGGTCAGGCGGAGCTCCGTCCCGAAGCACAGCGCGTCCTTGATGGGATCGCTGCCATCATCGAGCCACTGCCCAATCCGATTCGCATCGAAGGACACACCGACAATACTCCCCCACCACCCGGTACGTACCCAGACAATTGGGAACTTTCGGCTATGCGGGCAGTCAACACGGTGCGGTATCTCACCGATGTAGCCGGTCTCTCGCCCCAGCGCCTGAGCGCTGCTGGCTACGGCGAGTTCCGCCCTCGTGCCTCCAACGAGACGCTGGAAGGGCGGCGCAAAAACCGACGGGTTGACATCGTGTTGGTTCACCCAGCGTTCGGCTGGAAGCCGTGAAAGGGTAACGGATGGTCAAGCAATTGGTGCGGAAACGGTTGCTCATTTTTGTGCTTCCGCTCGTGCTCGTGCTCGCTGGTGCAGGCTTCTTCCTGCTCGGTGGTGCTGGTGCAGCGCCCTTTGTTCTTCACATCGTCATCAACCAGTCAGTAAACGATGCAACTATCAACCAACCGAAAGAACAGCACCTCACTGTTTCGCTCGGTGAACGCGTTGTCAATCTTGCTGATCCTGGTGGGTATCGCTATCTCAAGGCGGAGGTCGTAGTTGAAGTTGCAGTGGACCAAAAAACCTATCAGCGTCTCACCGCCAGTGGAGGTGGAGGGCACGGCGGCGGAGGCAGCAGCACCGATCCGCTCCGTGCCGAGTTGGATCACTCCTGGCCAAAGATCCAGGACACCCTGACGATGGTCCTCACCTCGAAGACCGTCGACGAGCTCGCCACGCCGGAAGGGAAGGAACGTTTAAAGGCTGAACTGGCAGAAAAGCTGCAACCCGCCTTTGGCGAGTATCAGATCACGGCGGTTTATCTCACCCAGTTCGTCATCCAATGAGGAGGCGGAGATGCCGCTCAGTCGCGTCCGCTCTGCGACGATGCGTCCGACGACACGCCGCGAGCGTGGGAAACCCATCCCGTATGATTTCCGCCGTCCTGACAAGTTCTCAAAGGACCATATCCGCTCCATCCAGAGTATCCACGAAGCGTTCGATCGCTTTGCTTCCAACTATCTCTCGGCACACGTCCGCTCTGCGGTCCACAGTGAACTTGGCCCCATTGAGCAGACGACACTCGGTGACTACCTTGATCGTCTTCCTCCGCAGGTTGTCCTCTGCCTTGCCGAACTGGAGCCACTGGTTGGCCGGGTCCTGCTCGAGCTGGACTACACAACAGCCTCCCGCCTCGTGGACCGTATGCTCGGTGGTGCCGGAGAGGAGCGCCCGCCTTTTACCGCAACCACGATCACTGAGATCGAATTGCTCTTGCTCCGCGAACTCGGCAACGGGCTCTTCCACGAACTTGCCAATGCCTGGGAGCAGGTGATCCGCTTGCATCCCCAGCCTTGTGAGGTGGTCCTCTCTGGGCAACAGATCCAAGGGCTGATGCCGAGTGAGATTGTTTTGCTTGTCCAACACAACGTTCGGCTCTTCGACAGCGAGGGCCAATTTACAGTTGTTCTCCCTGCCTCAACGCTGGAACCCATCTTGCCACGTCTCAACGCCCGTGTCCTTTTTGCCAATCCGCGCCGTAGGGCAAGTCCTGAAGTTCTCGCTTATCTCACCGCCCAGCTTGAGGAAGTTCCTCTCCAGATTCGAGTGGAACTTGGGCGCGCGCGCCTCACAGTTCAGGATCTTCTTGCGCTCGAGGTCGGTGACGTTCTGGTTCTCGATCAGGATGTCTCGTTTCCGCTCACGGTCTATGTGGAAAATGAGCCCTGCTTCTATGCCTTCCCCGGCCGGCGCGGCCGATCGCTCGCGGTGCGCATTGGCGGTACGGTCATCGAAGAATGGCCGCGAACCGACGAACTCGATCAGGAAGGAGGGACAACGCTATGGCCGACGGTCCAGACTCCGTGAATCCTGAAAGCGCAGCAGGTTCGGTCCGCCCACCGGAAACGCCGGTGCAGGAGGCGCGCTTCGTCGAGTTTCGAGATCAGCCTGTGGCAAGCGGGCGCCAGACTATCGATTTCTTGCGTGACGTTGAAGTGGAACTGACTGCTGAACTCGGCTCGGCGCGAATGCGGATCAAGCACATCCTTGGGCTTCGACCTGGATCGGTGGTCGAACTTGATCGCCTCGCCGGTGAGCCTGTCGAATTAACCATCAATAAGACGCTCATCGCCCGGGGTGAAGTAGTCGTCGTCGACGAGAAGTTCGCTGTCCGCATCACGGAGATCGTGGCACCAGAGAAGCGGCTGGGAGAGGGTTGACCGGTGTGAGCAGATGGTTTCCGCAAGTACCACGGCGCTGGCTCCTGCCGCTGGGGGCGTTTGGCCTTGCAGCGCTCGTGGGCCTTCTCTGGTCGAGCACCCAGAGCTCGCCCACCCCTCTCCCAACCCCAACTCCGCAGTCAGGAGAATTCCTTGCGCGCGGTTATGCCGAGCTGGCCAGCCAGTCAGCGCCAGCGATGGCTGAGAGAACGCCCCTGTGGGAACTTCTCTCGGCCCTGATCGTGCCGACCCTCATTGTCATCGCCGCGGCTTACCTGACAATTCGCATACTCCGGTCGCTCAATCAGCGTGTGGCGGCCACGGTCTCGCAGACCAAGCTGCTCGAACTGGTCGACACACTTTCACTGGCCGGGAGTGGTGTCGTACACATTGTGCGCGTCGGTGAGCGCTACCTTCTGGTCGGTGCTGGTAGTGGCGGCCTTTCCCTCCTTGGCGAACTGCTTCCAGCGGAGGTTGCACTGCTCGAGTCGCAGCGGAGGGGAGGACCGCTGATTCACGCAGTTCTGCCCTCCTTCGGCCAAATCCTGCGCACCCGGATGCCGCGAGCCTGGCGTGGGTTAGAGACGAATGACCCGCCGGCTCATCCTACACCAACAGCAACGTCCGGGGTTCGGTCTGGTGGGGCCGTGGAGCAGGGCGTCTCTTCTGAGGCATGAAGCACTTCGTATGTCCCGGTTAAATTCATCCGGGATGCGGCGGTGCAGTTGTGCTACTGCGCATGAAGCACTTCTTCTGGCCCGGTTAGAGAAGGTTCGGCATGTGGCGAACACAGCCTCTCTCTACTCCCTGCAGGGTGCGTCGCGACAGCCACCTCTGCCGCGCTGTGGTACCAAGTGGGCGCACAAACAGTGCGCCTGCCCTTCCATTGGCAGGCGCACCCTCATGATGCCCCTCCAGAACCGAGGCATGATGCAACTGGTTGTTCTCCTGGATCACTGCGCCTTGCTCAGCTCTCCCGCTGGTAGGCTAGCCCGAGTGCTTCCGGTTTCGTTGCACCCCAGCGGAGGCGGAACCAACGTGTCGAGAGCACGATGAAGACCACAATCGTGATGACAAACGGCATCGCGCGCCAGATGTAGCGCGAGAAAATGTTCGGGAACAGAAGTTCCGGGTAGAGTGAGAGCTGCCACAAAATGCCAAAGAAGACCGCTCCTGCTACAGCGAGGAAAGGATTCCACAGGGAGAAGAATACCAGCGCAAGCGCGATAAATCCCCATCCCTGGAGATAGTTATAGTTCCACACCGGGTTATACACGAGGGAATAGACGGCTCCGCCTAAACCGACCAGGATCCCAGCCAAGATCGCAGCGAGGTACCGCAGCCCGGTCACCGAAATGCCCGATGCCTCGGCGACTGAGGGGTTCTCTCCGACAGAGCGAAGTTTGAGCCCCAAATGTGTCTTGAAGAGCAAGAACCAGATCGCGACTGCCAAGGCGAGTGTCACCAGGAAGAACGTCGGCAACCCCGCCACGGTTGGGAATGGCTTCAGCCCAAGCGGTCCAGTATAGGGATACCCGATGTACGTGGTCAGCCCAAAGCCCAGGATCCAGATGGCCATCCCGTTCACCACTTGATTGCTGCCGAGAGTGATAGAAAAGAAGCCGTGCAGCAGGCCGACAAGCGCACCCGTTAGGATTGCGATAGCGAACCCCTGAAGGTAACTGCCGCTTGTCTTTGCCGCAATGAACCCAAAGGTGCCGCTGAGCAGCATCACTCCCTCGAGCCCGACATTCAGGATCCCCGCTCGCTGCTCGAGGAGCTCCCCGAGTGCCGCAATCCCGAAGACAGCGGCTGCAGCAAGGCTAATGATGAGGAGATTCGACACGGCTCTCGCCCCTCTCCAGTTCAAGTTGCGGCGTCGGTACCGTGGCTTGCCGCTCCACCCGTATCGAGTAGTGTGCCAGCGCCTGGAAGGCGACCATCATGATCATCAGCACACCGAGCAAGGCATAGTCGATGCCGAAGGCCAGCCGCAGCTTCCCCTGCATGAAGCGTGCTCCGCCTGAGACGCCGCCGAAGAGAACCGCAACGGGAATAGCTGCGATCGGGTTATTCCGCGCGATTAACCCCGTGATGAGTCCGTAGAAGCTGAAGTCACCGAAGTCAGCGTAGTTCTTCGGGATCTTGAAAACCCCCGGCACGGTCGCAAAGTAGTGGTAGCCAGCCAGACCGGCAAAGAGACCGCCTAAGGCGAAAACAAGCGTGCTGATGCGTGTTGCATCGATTCCCGCGTACTCAGCAGCGCGTGGACTCTCGCCGTACGTGCGAATGCGATAACCTAACGTGGTCTTAGTAAGGAACCACGTGAGGAGCACAGCCAGGACCACAGTAATGAAGACAGTGAGCGGTACCCCCAGAATCTGGGGCAGTCGAAGCGACGTCGGGAGCGTGAACCCTTCCCCTTCTGCTGTCCGCCCCATGAACGGGCCGCCTTCGCGGATCATGTGGGCAACAATCCACAGCATGGCCCAGTTCAGCATCATGGTCGTCACGATTTCGTTGACCTGAAGGCGTCCCCGCAGAAAACCGGCAATCGCTCCGTATGCTGCGCCTGCTGCTAATGCGGCCACGAACATCAGCGGGATAATGAGCTCACCTGGTAGTTGGACGTTTACCGACCGCTTCGCTCCAAACGCGTAGGCCACGCCGAATGCGGCGAGTGTCGCGGCGTAGATCTGCCCCGGTATCCCAATGTTCCATAGCCCCGCACGCAGCGGAACGATCAGTGCGAAGGCTGCCAATAACACGAACGTGGCACGATTGATTGTTTGAGGTAACCCGAACTCGCTGAGGAAAGCGTACTTAACAATCTCGCCGTACACCTCCAATGGGTTGGCTCCCACACGGAGGAAGGCGAACCCAACCAAAAACAATGAGACAACAATTGCTGCCACCGAGGCCAGTGCGGTGTGCCACCAGCGCAGGTCGGTGCGCCGCTCAACCTGGATCCTGTAACCGCCGATGACCGCCCTCATACGCGCTCCCGTCGCAGCCCCGCCATGAGCTCGCCGACAAGCTCCTTGCTCGCCTCACTCGCCGTCACTATTCCTGTAAACTGCCCTTCGTAAATGGCGGCGATCCGGTCGCTCAGTGCCAGAATCTCGTCGAGGTCTTCGGAGATCAACAGCACAGCGGTTCCACTCTGTTTCGCCTCGAGAATCTTCCGTTGCACAAATTCTGCCGCACCGACATCGAGTCCGTGTGTTGGGAGACAAGCAATGAGGAACCGTGGCTTCCGCGAGAGGACGCGGCCCAAGATCACCTTCTGTAAGTTGCCGCCGGAGAGCGATCGTGCCGGTGCGTTCGGCCCAGCTGCCACGACGCTGTACTCGCGGAGGATCCGTTCGGTCAGCTCCCGGGCCTGGCTACTCGCCAGAATTCCCCACCGCGAGAATTGCCGCTCAAAGTGATAGTTCAAGAGTATATTGTCGACCAGGGAAAAGGTCGGAATTGATCCCACCTCGCGCCGTTCGGTTGGGATATATCCGAGTCCACGGCGCCAACGTTCCAAGACGGGTGCGTGCGTGATATCAGTGCGGTCTAGGGTGATCGTCCCCCGCTCCACTGGGCGCAGCCCGGCCAAGGCTTCAGCAAGAGGCTCTTGTCCGTTGCCCGCGACTCCCGCGATCCCGAAGATCTCCCCTCCTCGGATTTCAAACGAAAGGCCTTGCACGGCCAGGATTCCGCGGTCATCGCGCACCCAGAGGTCCTGTACCCGCACAATGGGGTCACCGAGCGGGACCTGAACACGTTCCGGTTGCAGGCCTACCTCGCGCCCAACCATCGCCGCAGCCAGCGTCTGTTCCGTCGCATGTCGGGTCTCCATCTCGGCCACCACGCGACCTCGTCGGAGGATCGTCACCCGGTCGCAGTGCTCTAACACCACAGGCAGCTTGTGTGTAATAAAGGGAATGACCGCGAGATCTTCCTTAGCCATACGCGTCAACGACTGGAGCAGCTTCACAATCTCTGGTGGTGAGAGGACCGATGTCGGTTCATCGAGGATCAGAATCCGTGCTCCGTGATACAGCTCCTTGAGAATCTCGACAATCTGCTTTTCACCCTCTGATAGCTGCCAGACCTTGGCATGAAGCGGGACACGAAATCCATACCGTTCGCACAGTGCGCTGACTTCCCGTTCTGCCTGGCGGAGATTTAGGATTGCTCCAGTCTTGGGGTGTCCAAGGATGATGTTTTCAAGCGCGGTATGGGCCGGAATCAGCTTGCGCTCCTGGTGCACCATGCCAATGCCGTGACGCAAGGCGTCACGTGGACTCCGGAAGCGTACACGCTGTCCATCGAGGTAGATTTCCCCCTCATCCGGTTGGAGTTCCCCGAACAAAATCCGCATCAATGTTGTCTTACCTGCTCCATTCTCCCCCAGGACAGCGTGGAGCTCACCAGCTCGTACCGCAAGATCAATGTGATCATTTGCCACAACCGTCCCAAAGCGCTTGGTAATTCCGCGCGCTTCGAGGATGACTCGTCCCGCAGATCGCTCTCTTGCCACTTCCACGGATCGTTCGTCGCTTTCTTATTGGGCGGACAGCGGCACTGGCGCACCGCCTTCTACCCGTGCCGCCGCCCGCCGTGTCTCCTCTCGCTACCTAGCTGCGAAAACTCTGCGTCCCGGTTATGGCAGAATGTTCACGCCGTCGAGATCGAAGTTGATCTTCTGCAGCAGGAACTCGTCGCTCGGCTTCTCACCAGCCTTCTTCACTACTGTACCCTTCGGCGGAATCGGCAGCCCTTCAACCGCCAGCCCTGTTCCGTTGCTGACGAGCGCATGCTCCGTGAAGGGATCCCACTCGCCCTTGCGCATCCCCTCCCGTCGCTCGGCAACCAGGTCAATGATCTCTTTGGGCAACTGCTCCTTCGCCTTCGGGCTGATCGCCTCAACACCCACCTTGCAGTCGTTCATGATGTCGGTTGTTGTGACCTCTGTCCCATCCTTCAAAGTGATCTTCGACTCCATGCCCGGGAAGATAATCTCTGGCGGCTTCTCACCCTTCATGTAGGCCTGGATGATCTTGTCGTAGATCACTTCCCAGCGCGTATCGAAGGAGATTGCCACTGTATCAGTCGTTGCCCACTTGTAGAAGCAAACGACATCCATATCCTTCCCGACGAACCACAGCCCCCGAGCCTTGCAGACGTCGAGTGTCGATCCAGAGTCGGTCTGCTGCGTCAAGACGTCGCAGTTGTACTGCGTCGCCAGCGTCTCCGCAACTGCACGCTCCTCGGCCGGGAGGTACCAATCACCAACATACTTAATGTGAATCTTGACATCTTTGTTCAGCTTCTTGGCTGCCTCTTGGACGCCGAGTACGAAACCTGCCTGCCGCCGCAGTACCTGCAGGTTCGGGTAGGCGGACACAATCCCAACATTCCCAGTCTTCGTCAACGCTGCTGCAATCAACCCCTCCAAATACAACGATTGATACTGTCGCGGGAAGATACGGATGAAGTTCGGCTTATGTGTCAGATCGCTCGTCGTCACTGCCACAAAGATCTTGTCCGGATACTTTTCCACGATATCAAGAAGCGGCATCCCGATGAATTCGGCATTCCCAACGATGATGTTTGCGCCTTCCTTGGCGATCATCTCTTCCGCGAAGGGAACCGTCTGGTCTGGGCCAACCTGCTCGCGGAAGATATACTTCACGTTCGGATACTTCTCTGCCAGCCGCTTCCCCGCTCGGTCATGCGCACCGGACCACGTTGTCCCCTCAATAATGCTGAAGTGTAGGATCGCCAGAACAACCTCCTTCGCAGGCGGCGTTGTTGCTGCAGCAGGAGTCTGGGCAGGAGCCGGCGTCTGCGCAGCTGGAGCAGGGGTTGGCGTCGCTTGTCGGCCTGCACAGGCCGCCAACAGCGCACTAGCGACCGGAACCGCCAGTCCCGCTGCGGCACCCCGCAAGAGCGCACGCCGCGAAAGTTTCTGCCACGACATCCGAGACTGCTCAGTCATTGCTTCTCCTCCTCCAACATTCCTCCGAAAACCGGCCTCTACAGAAACACCCGAAAACCTCGCTCGGTCAGCCATCACGCTCGCTCAGGAGCACCCACCCTCGAGCTCTCCTGTGGATCCTCCCTGGCCATTCCCCGCTCGTCTCGTTTCACCCCCCTTCTCTCCTCGGCCTTCGCCCTCCGCCCTCTCCCTGCATTGCGTCGTGCGCTTGCTCTCTCGTGCACGAAGCAGCCAGTTGCTGCCCATCATGCCTTAAGGGGGTTCGAAAAAAGAAATACCACAGCGCCACGCCCTCCTCGACGTTGCGCGTGCATACGTTTCGCTTGCTCCCGGACCAGCGGCTTCCGACCTGTCTCGCGTCGCTACTGCCGTTGGTTCCGCCCAAGAGCCACATTACTAGCGTACGCAGGTTGCCCCCAGCCGTCAAGCGCTTTGCAGGATACCGCTCGGCCGATGACTGAGTTTCCTTTTGTGTGGCATACCGACTCCCGCTCTTTGGCCAGTTGTCATGGCGCTGCGGGGGTACTGTCCCCTCCCTCGTCGCTTGTGCTCTTACGGCCTCTCCCTTTCTGCCCCC
>CALIMB010000045.1 GCA_938028665.1 uncultured Thermomicrobium sp.
CTCCGGTCGACCCCACGCCCTTTGGCATACTCCAGCACCTGCAGCAGCAAGCGTGGATCAGTGCGATACGGCAAGAGAATCGCCACAGCAACACCTCCACCCGTTAACCACGCGACTATTCTAGCACTACTCCAGGATTGCTGCACGACATGTGTCAAGTGATATTCTCCAGCCACTGCGCAAGTCTTACATCCAGTACCCTACCCCACCCACGTAGAACCAACCACGGCTCACCCGGTACCACGTCATCTGCCTCCCGCGCGACCTGTCCCCCACCATGCACTCAGGTTTGATGGCAAGGTAGCCACTCCCAGCTGCGCATGCCTGAGTTCCGCCTGCTCAACCACCCACTTCCCCACCACGCTCAGCACCGAAGCGACCGCCACCCGCTCTCGTCTTGGTTGCACCCCTAGAGGACGCGCTGCACCGCATACTGCTGGTTGCACGCCAGCGTTCCTTACCCAGTGACAACCGACCACGCACGCCACCCCGCACACCCCGGCAGAAGGTGTCACAGGCCGATCAGAAGGCGTAGAACGGCGGCCAACCTGAGAATCTCCACGCAACGATAGTCTAAGCAAGTAACAGCGCGTGATTTAGTGTACTCAAGTAGCTTAGACCTTGAATCAAGTGGCGCTTGTGATTACTATGAGACCGAGCGGAGAGCGGGAAGGGGCCACAGGATGCCCGACCGACCGGCGGCCCCAGCCAACCAACCGGAGCGGAGCGGCGAGGACAGTCGCCGGCGTGGCTGGTTCTGGCACTGGAACACCATTATCACGCAGTTCGCGCCCTTGATCGGGCTCAAAGGTGTCGGTTTGCTTAACTCCTACACTGTCTGGACCGATCGCCGCGAGCACTCCCCCTATCGCGGCTACGCCTTTCCTTCTCAACAGGCCGAGGCTGCCTTCTACGGTGAGGACCGTGCCGAGCTCATCACCATCAACAAGATCCTTGTCGCACTCGACCTCATTGAGATCCGCAAGGAGATGGTGACACGCACCGACGAAGCTGGCCGTCGCTGGCGAGTACCGCATAACTTCTATCGCGTCAAAGATCGCCCCGAGGGGTTCGTCCTCAGCCCGGATGCCGTCCTACGTGTCGTGGAACTCGCCGCCCGTGACGAGCATGTTTATCGCTACATCCGTCACATCTTCTCCTCCCGCTTCGCCCCGATCGACCGTGAAAATGTCTGGCACCAAATTCTCCCTATCGTCCGCCGCCATCCACTCTGGCAACAACTCGCCGCCCGTGCCGCAATCGAAGATGCCCGCTTCTCCGCTCGCACTCGCGCCGGTCACGTCCGCCGCAAGGCGGTACAAGCCTCCAACGAGACACTATCCTCCGTTGCAGAAAGCAACACTGGTTCCCCCACCACTGTTGCAGCCACCAACAATGGTTCGCCGACCGGTGTCGCTCCCTGCAACAATGCTCCCACCCTCGAGAGCCAAACCACAGTTGGACCGTCCAACAGAGAGGAGGCAAGCAGTGTTGCTCCAGCCGACAACACGTATGACCAAGTTTTGGGAACGACTACAACGAACACTGCTTTTCTGGACCCGCCGCCCGCCACTGCAGCCGGTCCGGTGCTCCAACCGTCGCCGGAGGTTGTCGCCTACTTTGAAGCAGCCAACGCCCGCCCAGCCTCTCCGCTCGAGCGCACGCTCCTGGCAGAGCTGGAAAGGGAGTTCTTCCCACTGGCAGTCAGTCGCGGAGAAACGTCGGCCGAGCTCCTCGTCGCTGCCATTCGCGAAGCCGTGGCGAGCGGTTCGCGCTATGTCGCGCCAAAGCGGATCCGTGAGATCCTCTCACGCTGGTCGCGTCATTCCCTTCGGGCGAGCGACACAACCTCCCGCACAATGAACCAGGTGGCGAACACCCGGTCGGACGCTCCACCCGTTACCGATGCCTCCGTGCTGCAGAGCCTGCTCGCCTCACCAGCTCTCGACCATCTTGTGGCTCGACTCGAGGAAGCGATCGCGCTGCGGCTTGCTACATCCGCCAAAACTCAGGACTCCATCGCTGCCATGGAGTCCGGTACGCCGGAACGGGCTATTGTGCCTCCCGAGCCACCACCTGCTCTCACAGCTCTCTGGGCGCTGGCTCAGGAGCATCTGAGCGAACGGCTGCCGCCGTCTGCCTTTGCTGAGTGCATCCGTCCAGCACGGCTTCTGGCGGCTCCTTCACCAAACGAGCTGGTCATCGGAGTTCCTAGTGCCGCGGTGCGGCGCCAGTTCGAGCGCCGCTGGCTCGCCTCTGTGCGTGAGATTCTCTCTGCTCTGACAGGTCGTCCAATCACTGTCCGGGTCCTCCCCTTCTCCGAATGGAATGCGAGCGGATCACCATGAGAGATGTGTGGAGGCATCGAGACCTTGGTGGCATCGAAACTAATTCATGGCCGTCTCGCCTGCTGCCTTGGTTCAGAGCTGGTTCACCTCATGCCTGGGGGTGCTGCAAGTTCTGCGCTGGTTTCTCTCCTTCTCCTGTTGCGCCTGTTTCTGGCGAAAGCTCCTTTTCTCCCAACCCTCTCTCCCGGAGGGAGGGATGTTCCCGTTCCACGTAGACTGAGCCACCCCTCATCTCTAGATGTGTGACCTAGCAGGAAGGTGGACTGGCAAGAGGGCACAAGTGACCTTTCGTGGCTGGGCATGGAGGAGCGTCCCGCAGCAGCTGCCTTGATGACCACAACGTCACCTTGGTTTTGCGGCATGGACATATTGCTTCCGGCTCGCAATCCGTGCTCTCCGCGACGTTGCGGCTCCTGCCTTTCCTGCCTGTGCCGGTGATCAGCAACGGATTACCGCTGCTCGGCATTCTGCGTTCACCGGATTCCTTAAGCACTGTGGTCGCGCCTGCTGGGAGTTTGTGGGCCGGCTCGTGCGCTTCGTGCTCTGGCTAGTCCTCACCGCGGCTTGACCGCGGTGAATCCTCTCTTCTTTAATCGTCTCCAGATCACCTCCGCCGTGAGCGACAGACTCTGCGGGGCACCACTCTTTCTCTGTCTGAGGGTGATTTCTCTGCCGCACAAGATCGAGGAAACCGCGCTGTACCAGGAAGGAATGACCATTCTCCTCCATACGAGCTGCTCGTCGCATCGCTTGTCCCCCAGTGATCTCACACGAGGGGCAGTGGCATCCCCGGGCGGGCACCGCCGGCGGCCGGTGAGCCGTGCTGCGGGTGGAGCAGCCGTTCTCCAAGGGCCTGCACTGCTGCATGGGGACTCCTCAGCGCTGCTTGAGCCGGGAGAGGGTGTCGGTGTTGTGTCCACAAGAGCTGGGCGGCCATTTCCGCCAGTTCTCGGGCCGGATGCTGGATGCAAGCAGCAAGCAGTGGCGCAAGTTCCGCGGTCGAAAGGATTTGCCCCAGTGCCCAGAGGACGTCGGCCCGGACCAATGCCGGCGCCTCCTCGTCGCTGACAAGTTGACGCGCAGCCGGCACGGCCTCGCTTCGCCGTGCAAGGGCAACAGCCCACGCCGCGCGCCGCACGCGCGGGCTCCGATCGCGCACCCGTGCATGCCAGGTAGGGAGCAGGAGCTCCGGCTGTCGGGCCGCTGCTGTTTCGGCTGCCAGTCCCCGCACAACGTCGTCTGGATCTACCAGTGCGACCATGAGCAGCGCTCGTTCGGCCCACTTTGGCAGTACGACCTCCCGTGTCGGGTCAGCGACGAGCAACGTGAGCATCGTCTCCCGTGCCGGTGGCGTTGCCCGGCGCAGGACCCGAAGGGCTGCAGTCACAAGCGTGCTCAGTCCCTCTCTAGCCAGTCGCTCCCACAGTGCGAGCGCTGCGTTGCTGCTCGCCAGCCAGTCAAGGTGTTCTAGGAGCACTGTGCGATTGAGCTGTTGGATGACCAGCCAGGTGGAACGATCTCGCCGCTCCACAAAGAAGTCTTCCCGGAACGCCAGCAGCTGCTCTGCCAGTTCAGCGGCAGCCGTCGGGGAAAGCTGCGGAAGTATTGTGAGCCGCAGCCAGCGTCGCCCGCTGCTTGTTGCCAGTAGTGCCGAAAGGTCGGTCACCGTCTCAGACGGCTCGCAGTGTGCGCACGGTGGTTCGTTATGGAACGCTCTCTCCACCATGAGCAACTCCTCTCTACCAGTCTACGTTCTCGAGCACTCTCCCCGTCGTGAGAGTCCCTTGCTCTTCTTCCAGACAAGGAGCCCTCCGTGCCCGCTGGAGCGCTGGCTTTATCTCGCCGGGTGCAGCCTTCCAAGTTCCAACGAGCAGGAACGAGAAGCTGACTCAGCACAAGATGGCAAGGTTACGTACTTTCGTACTTGAAGCTTCTCTCAGCAGACACGGCACTGATAATGCCCCCTCGACGAGGGGACCACTCGTTCCGGCGCCGCACGTTTTTGTGTCGTGCTCTGGTACCATTTCGGCCGACGGAACGGGATAGAACGACGGAAGGCTTGGACAATGTCGATGTCTCGTGAGCTTCCGCCCAGAACTGGTTCGCGTGCGCAGCAGGAGCGGCTGTCGCGGCGTGCTCAGCGCCGGCTTGAGGCTGAGCGTCGAGCTCGCCAACGCCGACTCCTCCTCGTGATTGTCCCGGTCGTCATTGCGCTGTTGGCAGCTGGTATTGGCATCTGGTGGAGCCAGCGCAGCGCTAAGGAGGTCGCGGCGGTCCAGATGCCCGACGTCTCGAAGTACACAAGTGTCTCCCGCGATGGGCGCATTCTGGGCGATCCGAACGCGCCTGTTCATGTCATTGAGTGGGGGGATTACCAGTGTCCAGCCTGCAAGAGCTTTGAGCAGCGCTTCTTCCCCACGATCCTCGACCAGTACATTGCAACTGGAAAGGTGCGCTGGGAGTTCCGCGATTTCGCCTTTATTGGGCCTGAGTCGACTCGTGCTGCCGAGGCAGCTTCTTGTGCGCTTGACCAGGGGAAGTTCTGGGAATTCCACGCTGCACTCTATGCCAACCAGACCGGAGAAAATGTCGGCGCATTCACCGACCGCCGTCTCGAGGAAATCGCTCGCGTTGTCGGTCTGGACGTCGGGCAGTTCCGCAGTTGCCTACGCGATGGCACACATAAAGGAGACGTGCAGCAGATGGTGCGCGAGGCGCAGTCGCTCGGTGTACGCGCCACCCCGTCCTTCAGTGTCAACGGCGGTGCTCCCTTCACGATCCGGAGTCTGGGTGACCTGACGCAGCGAATCGAGGAGGCGCTGCCGTGAGCCGCTTTCCCCGCTGGTCGTTCGCCTCTGCAATGCTTGCCCTTGCTGGCAGTGGGGTTGCGGGCTATCTGACGCTCGTCGCATTCGACCCAGCATTGCTTGTCTGCGGTCTCGGTGACTGTTCCACGGTGCAGAACAGCCCGTACGCAAAGATTGCTGGTGTCCCGATTGCGCTCCTTGGTCTGGCTATGTATCTGGTCCTCTTCGTCTTATCGTTGGCTCGCTGGCGCTGGTGGCAACGCGCTGACATCCTTACCAGCGTTAATGCCGGGATTGCGCTTGCCGGGACACTTTACTCGGTCTACCTCACGTACCTGGAACTTTTCGTGATTCACGCGATCTGCCAGTGGTGCGTTGCCAGTGCGCTCATTGTGACCGGACTGTTGCTTGTTGAGTTCTGGGGACTCCGTCAGCTGTTGCGTACAGCAGGGCTGTCGGAGCAAATGCCTCCACTCAAACGCGCTCGGCGTCAGCAGCCTGTGCCATAGCGAGCCAACAGAGTGTTCCGACTCATCCAGGCCTGGCCAGGCCAGGCTCGGGCGCGATAGCGCTCAGCTATCCGCCAGCCAAGCGGGTGGTAGATAGCGACAAGCCCCACGAAAAAGAAGCGCTGCAGGCGTGTGGACCAGGTCGTTGGCAGTGCGTGCACCTCAAATCCGAGTCGTCGACCTGCCCGCGCAAAGAGGGTGATCCCGACAAGTGCTTTCACATCACCGAGGTCCCCTCGAGCGATGCGACAGGCTAGTTCGGTTAGGTCCTCCCGGGCCAGTTTCAGGAGCTCCCAGGGGAGCTGTGCACTCGCAAGCGAAAGTGCGAGAAGCCGCCGATTGTCGAAGTGAAGTTCTACCACTCGGTCACCCGGCTCAACACGTGTCTTGTCTGCCAGTGTCTTTGCTGGCCCGCGATAGGTGATGATCCGGTAGCGGAAGAACCCTCCTGGGCGGACTCGCTGCGGCCGCCAGACAAGCTCGGTCAACCGCTCCCACCCTAACCAGACAGCCAGAACGCCGATGGCACGGCCTTTGCCGGTGCGCCCCAGTCGAATGAGCCACCAGGGAAACTCCTTTAATAGCGCCAGCGTCGACCGATGCCGAGTTCGGCGAGGAGCCAACGGAGGAAGGTGGTCACCAGTCCCAGGCGGAGCGGCCACCGGCGCAGGCGACGCGGCGACGTCGCGATCCAGCTCGTTGTCACGTGACAAACTGAAGTGCCCCTTCCCTGCAACCGCTGCAAGAAGTCGCGATCTTCCGCGATCTCCAGTGACTCGTCGAATCCTCCAAGGCGCTCGAACCAGGCGCGGCTACAGTACAACATCTGGGCGCGGATGCCAAAGTAGGTCTTCCCAATCTCCATGAGTTCGAAGAACCAGCGATCGAAGAAGTCGACCGTGTCAGCGATCACACGGATACTTCCTGCCGGATAGCCTCCATGCTGGTGAGCCACCACTTCGGCGACCAATGTCGGAGCCATCGCGGAATCAGCATCGAGAAAAAGCAGGAGTTCACCGCGTGCTTCCGCTGCCCCGCGGTTCTTGGCACGACTCCGGCCCGGCCGTGGCTCCTGTACTAGGCAGATGTGCAGTGGCGCAAGTGACGGTGCGAGTGTTTCCACTACGCGTGCTGTCTTGTCGCTCGACCCGTTATCGACAACGATCGCCTCTAGGCGCTCGAGTGGCCAGGCTTGTAGCGCGACTGACCAAAGGGCACGTCCAATGTACTGCTCCTCATTCCGCGCTGGAATCACCACTGAAACGTCGATTATCCCGCTCACCAGGCGTTCCGCCTCAGTATGGCCAGTTGCGCCCGATGCCAGCCAGTGCGAGCAGCCAATGCAAAGCTGTCACTACAAGACCGAGTCGTAGCGGCCAGCGGTGCAGTCGTCGCGTTGACGTCAAGACAACGCTCTCTGTGACAAATCCAACGGCATATCCTGCCTTCCGGATCCGACGTAAGAGATCGTAGTCCTCAGCCACGCGCAGCCGTTCATCGAATCCTCCAACCGCCCAAAAGACGTCGCGGTGTACCGCACATAGTTGTGTCGGTACTCGCACACGTTCCTTGAGCCACGTCGCAGCGAAGAAAAAGGCGCGGTCAATCGGGTCGGTCGAGTCAGCCACGACGCGCAAACTCAAAGCTGACTCGCCGCGATGCAGATGGGCGAGCACACTCGCCACCATTGTCGGTGCGAGCCGGGAGTCGGCGTCTAAGAACAGCAACACGTGGCCGCGGGCGCATCGGGCCCCCCGGTTGCGTGCCCGACTTGCTCCCAGACGCGGCTCACGAACAAGACGAACGAGAAGTTCCGGATGTCGCTGCGCGAATCCTCGCACGACTGCTGCTGTCCGATCATGGGATCCATTATCGACGACGATAACCTCCAGTCGCTCCAATGGCCAGGCTTGTGCAAGCACTGAAGAGAGTGCACGTTCAATTGTCGCCGCTTCGTTGCGCGCGGGAATAACAATGCTGACGTCAGGTCGTGTTGATCGCCGCGGCATATGTTGAAAGTTCTCCTCCCCGTTCCAACTCCTGTGCCAGCTGGCGCAAGACTCGTCGGCAGACAGGTGAGTGGGGTGCTCCCTGAGGGTGAAAAAAGACCGAGATGCGCGGCGCGACGGCACGCCAGGGGCCGAGCAGCCGTGCCCCCAGCTGGGCGAGCCCCTCGTGGAGCCAGCCGGTACCCATGAAACCCATCCAGGGAGTGGTAAGTCGACGTTCGTTGCGGACATCAACCAGGAAGAGCATCTCAACCAGATAGGCAAAGCCGAGTTCTCTGAGGAGCGCAGGGAGTTCCGGCGTGTGCAGCCACCCAGGTGGGCAAAACCCCACGGTCTGAAAGCCGAGACTGGTCAGGAGCTCCCGTCCGGCAATGAGGCGCGCGCGTTGTTCCTGCCATTCCAGGCTCACGAACTCAGCCACCTCCTGGGCAAACAATGCGGCTCGAGTAACCGTGAGTGGGTCGCCCCGCCAACGCCTGGCCCGCGCATGCGTGTATCCGTGCAGTACAAGTTCCGAGCCCTGAGCGATTTCCGCTTCCAGCACCCTGACGAGCTCTGGGTGTCGTCGCAAATCGTCCTGCCCACGATGGTAAGGGATAACAAGTAAGCTCCGTGGTCGTGCACCGACTGCGTCAAGTTCGGCGAGTAGCCAGCAAACTTCTTCGAGGTACGCCGGTGCCACGTCGTGTACGGAGACGAGCAGCTGGCGCACCGTAACCCTCCCCGCTCTGCCACGCCTATCTTACGATGTCTTCCACTCGGTCGAAAAATGCAAGGGACAAACCTCGCGGTACAAGACTCTCATCAGATCGACAAAGGCAACTGCTTGCGGTGCTCTCTCACTGTGCGAACAAGAAGCACATGGAAGGCGTGGCCCACCAATATTTCCCAGCAGTTTACCAGCGAGATGCTCGCGGATTGAAACCGGGCATGGCACCAGCCTCGCTGAACCAGACTCACCGAGCCACGCCTTACCCCACGGTGGAACAGGTTCCTGTAGCGTCCCTGGATACACAAGGCAAGATCTCCCCAGTGCCAGCGCGAGCCATCCAGTGCTTCGCGCCGCAGCGAAGTGGTTGGGGCGTACTGCGCTGCGAGCTTGTGTCCATGCTTAATGTTATCGGTCCTGGGTGAGTATTCGCTTTCTCTGGAACAATGCTGCGTTTGCCGTCTGAGTGAATGAGAAAATGCGGCGTTGAGCAGGAGACTGCTCAAGAAGCCGTCTGCCTCGATGGTTCTTCGAATGGTGCCGCATGTCTAGAGACAAAGCAACAACCTCACTGATCCAGTGCTCTACGACATCTCTCGAACCTATGAAACTACTCTGGCCAGCGAGAATGACCTGGTGTTTACGTGCCGCTCTTGTCAACTTCTCTCACCGTTGCACCTTCGACAGCCAAAATCACATCTGGAACAAGGCGCTGAAGTAATTCTGTCGATTGAACCGCGGCACGTTCGAAATCGTCGCAGTCAATCACTGCCGAAGCTTCAGTGAGTGATCACGTTGCTACTCTGACCGGATGTTCATCGAGTGCTCCCAAGGTGATCATCGTGACCTGGAGCAGACGGTACTCCTCACCTTCATTCACCACTTCCTGCGCCCCTTTTTCCCTTAGTGGGCTCAACAACCTGCGTTTTCGTCATTGAAGAGCCAAAACAGAGGACCATGATCACGTGCTCATGCCTTGAGTGACCAACTCTTGAGGTGGTCAAGGCGGCGACCGTAGTGGTCGAGTTTCGCTGTTCGATCTTCGCCTCCCTTATCACCCTTCTTTGCAAACGTCGCCAGCAGAGCAATTTCCGCTTCAATCCGCTCCATTTCCGTCACTCTTCGCAAGGGATCGGCACTCTAACCTCCCCCATCTCTGCTCTGACGGCTGGAGCCCGTGCAGTTGCCTCTTCCTGCTCCGCCAAAGCGGCCATTTCGGGCTGAGGCCTCACGGTGCCCTAGAGCGAGTCCCGCCTTTCTGGGCTGTCTTGCTGGTCCTTACTTTACCAGCGCAACACGCTGCGCCTTCCGTCTCACCCCGTAGGGCACTACCCTTCGTGACAATCGAGCAGGCTTCTTCCCGCGGTGTCTTGCCGTGCATTCACCGGTATCAGTCCTCCACAAGGTCCTCCTTAACTGTTTCGGCAGAGTGATCGAAAAGTTTACCCACGTTGTGTCACAGGATTCATCAGTCGCACAAGGTTGCGACGGGACTGTGCTGTTGACTTGCTGTAACAGCTTCGGGCCTTGCTGCATACATCCCAGAAAAGCTGGCCACACGACTACCGATTGTTGTAGCGTGCAACCCGCTTCTACCACCAGCAAACTAGACAGCAACGGATTATCTGGCAAGTCGACCTCGGTCACAGCCTCTGATATTCCTGAGCACCGTGACATGCCAGAGCGTGATGCTGCATGAGATCTAGGCTGTGCAGTGCGCAACACTCACAAGACCGCAGCGCAGGTATCCTTCGGAGAGCATCCGCGGGATTTCTGTACCAGAGGCTGCTCGATGAGCTGCTAAGAGAGCGAGCTGTCAAGAAAAACATGGCGTGCGTGGCTGTGCCGCGTTCCTCTTACACTTCACGGAACAGGTCTCCTCTCAACCTCATTCAGCATCGGGCGTGATCTCAGCTTGAAGGGCACAACGAATGACGGGTCCTCGTGGAGTAGACACTGCGAAGTAGACGGGGACCAGCTTCATTCCCTCTGCAGTGCTGGCGCCGTGGCCAGAGCAATCTCCGCCACGGCCATGCCAGGATTGCTACCTCCTCGCGGAGCTTCCGGTCAATCGTGGCAAGAGCCGAACATAGGCCCGGGCCATCGTCCGGAAGTCTTCCAGCCGGTATGACTCGTTCGGTGCGTGGACGCGATTGTCGGGCATACCCCAGGCAAAGAACAGCATATCGGCACCCAATTCACGCTGGAAGAGCTCTGCGACCGGAATGGTTCCCCCAAGGCGGATCATCAACGGCTCCTTGCCGTATAACTCCCGCAACACCTCACGAGCTGCTGCCAGTGCTGGATGGTCTCGCCGGATAGCAAAGGGACGAGCTGAACCAGGCAAGCGTGTCACGCGCACCTTAGCCCATGCGGGGCAATGTGCCTCAACGTGTCGCTCGATGAGCGCCAAGATCTCTTCCGGCTCTTGGTCAGGAACGAGCCGACAGGTAATCTTCAGATGTGCCTCGCAGGGTGTCACCGTCTTGATTCCTTCACCCTGGAATCCACCCCAGAACCCGTTGAGATCGAGCGTTGGCCGAGCCCAGGCGCGTTCAAGCGGTGTGTAGCCTGGTTCGCCCCAGAAGCACTGTGCCCCAACGTTCGTCAGGAACTGGTCTGGATCAAACGGCACAGCAGCAATCTCTGCTCGCTCCTCCGGGGTCAGTTCTCGCACCTTATCGTAGAAACCGGCAATCGCGACGCGTCCCTCTGGGGTATGGAACGTTGCCGCGAGTTGAACTAGTGTCTGTACAGCATTGGCAATAACTGCGCCATACTGACCAGAGTGCATATCAGTTGCCGCCGTCCGGAGATCAACCTGACAAGCACAGATTCCTTTGGAAGAGAGCGTCAACGAGGGTTGGTCGTGTCCATACATCCCTCCATCGGCAGAGACCACTACGTCACAGGCCAAAAGCTCCCGGTACTGCTGAACAGCTGCTGCCATGCTGGGTGAGCCGATCTCTTCTTCCCCTTCGCAAAAGAACTTGAGGTTTACCGGCGGGCGACCCATAATACGGATAAGCGTCTCAATCCCGCAGAGTGCGGCGAACAGGTTCCCTTTGTCATCCGATGCGCCGCGAGCATAGAGGCGGCCATCCCGTATGACCGGTTCAAAGGGTGGCGTCTCCCAGAGGTCCAGCGGATCCGGAGGTTGAACGTCATAATGCCCGTAGATCAAGATCGTTGGCTGGGTCGGGTCAACCAGCCACTGCCCAAAGACGATCGGGTTTCGCTGCGTTGCCAAGAGTCGAACATCGGGAATACCCAGCGCCTGCAGCCGGGCAGCAACCCACTCTGCTGCGCGCTGCACATCGGTCTGGTGCTGCGGCAGTGCGCTGACACTCGGGATCTGCAAAAAATCCTGCAGCAATCTCAGGTGCTCTGCCTCGTGTTCGGTCAGATAGGCATCACACTGTTCCAGCAACTCATCCATCGTCAGCCTCCTTTCCGCCGAGCAGTATCGCAAAGCTGCGGACATTGTGCAGGGCGGGAACACCAGTATTCCCGCAGACGGGATAAAAATAGGAGGCATGTGCAGCGAACGGGGTGAAAAGTGGTGTGCAGCCGACCCCTTTCAGTGGGACGAGCCTTGAGGCTGTTTCTTGCTCTCATGCCTCCCCTGCTGTCAGTCGTTGTTGCGCAGCAGCCCAAGCTGAGTGCCGTGTTCTGGCGTACCAGGACGCGCGCCAATCGTCCTATGGTCGAGGGA